>JAKBRR010000004.1 GCA_021845325.1 Thermoplasmata archaeon | reverse complement strand
AGGTAACTGTTTCTCTTTTACAAATGATTCCAGTCTCGAAACCACCTCATCCTGTCCATATATATCGGAAAGTTTAACAGGTCTATATTTTTCAATCCAGATCTCCATCAATGAGATGAGTGAACAGGAGTAAATAAAAATATTGGGCTAAAAGTCATTGACAAAAAACTTTTTCAAAGGAATCACTTGATTGCCATTATTTATTTAAACCGTCACACACAAATGCTTTGATGTTTTTATTGTTTATTTCTTAGTTAAAAGTCAAATGTATAAAATATGGAGAAAGCTCTTCATCTTCAAATCTATTCTCAGATGATATTTTTACGGTATGCAATTATTATACTGTACCATAGAAAAATATTGTTCATTTCAGTAACTGTAATCCTTAAGGAAGTGGAGAGAATAATGGTTTAGAAAATGAAAAATAGAATTGTTGTAATGGCATCTGGAGAGGGCACAACGTTTCAGGAAATTTATAATGCATGTTCTCACAACAGAATAAACGCGGAAGTAGTTGCCCTGATATCTGACAGGCTGGATTCTGGAGCGGTAACCAGAGCTGGCAAAATGAATATCTCGGTCATTCACTATAGCTTATCTAATAAATATATGATAATAGAGGAAATTAAGAAATTGAAACCTGATTTAATTGCGCTTGCAGGATTCCTTAAAATACTCCCTGAAGAATTCATTGATAATTTTCCTGGAAAAATCGTAAATACACATCCTTCGCTTCTTCCATGCTTTGGGGGAAAAGGAATGTACGGAATAAACGTCCAGAAGGCAGTTTTAAAAAGTGGAACTAAAGTAACCGGGTGTACAATTCACCTGGTTGACAGGGATGTCGACCACGGTCCAATAATCGCGCAGGAAACAGTTCCCGTTATTCCATCTGATACTCCAGAATCTATTCAGGAGAGAGTCCATTCTGTGGAGCTTGGTCTCTATATAGATGCAATATCTTCAATGCTTAACTTTGATTATACAATCGTTGAAAACAGAGTTAAATTCAAGAATTAATCTAACTTATAAGTCATCAAAACATCATCCACAAACTTCCCGTCAATGTTGAATTGATCCTTCTTTATTCCTTCTTTTACGAACCCTATCTTTTCATATAGACGAATTGCCGACTCGTTGCTTGAAAAAACTTCTAAATTCAACTTTTTAATATCATTCATTCGGCACCATTCAATGGCTCTTTTGATCATAACAGTTCCAAGGCCCTTCCCCCGGTGTCTCGATTTTACTGCTATACCTAAAGAGGCAGTATGCCTTGTTTTTCTGTACATTCCCCTTTGAATTGTCAAAAGAGCAACAACCTGATCTTCCAGAGTTGCTATGAGATTCAGATCATCAGGATTCTTTATCCTTTCGGCTTCTCCTCGCTCAGTATAAAAATAGTATTCACTTACCAGGTATATCCTTTCATCCATTACGCTCTGCATGCAATTTATCATTTCCTTTGCATCAGTTGGCAATGCTTTACGGATCCAGTAATCGCCAAATCTTAACGGAGGTAGATCTTCCTTCATTTCTTTCCAGTAAATGATTTTCTTATTTCATCGTTCAGTTCGATGCACTTTTGCATAATTTTTGAGGATTCCTCGACTATACCGTTCTTGTCTTCAATAAAATCAGGGGATAGCATTGCCCCCTCCTTTGAAGGTATTATAATTCCGTCTTTTTCCAGTATCCTCAGAGAATATCTGATTTTATGCTCCGCTAATCCTGTTAATTTGGATATCTTAATTATGCCGGCTGGCTGATCCTTCAAAAGCGTCTGAACTATGGAAAGGTGTCTTCTCACCGTATCAAGGCTTTCATCAATCTCTTTAAAGAGAACATTGACTTTACTACTCAAGTCTTTCAAAACCATATAACATTTGTGTCTATTAATTTTCACATAAGACAAATAAGAAAATATAATGCGAAAATTCTCTTGTTATATCAGGGAAAAATTTTCTTTTCTCCATCAAATATTTGGAAATCATCACTGCACTTAAGTAATTCTTTTAATTTATATTCTCGCTCCTTGATATATGGCATGAACTTATCATCCTCATGCCTCAAACTGGAAATTTTTATTGCGGTAAGTCTCAAATATGCCTGCAACCTTATCTTAAACCTGAGATCGTCATCAAATGAATCCGTTCTGAATATCTCCATCAAACCAATATTATAATTAAATACATTAATAGGTTGTTATGATGAGGGTGGAAATCTGACTGCAAACATCAAAAAAATTGGAAACAACATATATGAAATTCCTGTTTCAGACGGAATGCAAGTTCCAGGAAGAATCTTTTCAAGTGATTCCATGATGGAAAGTCTAAAAGATGATAAGAGTCTGGAGCAGGTAATGAACGTCGCCAGACTGCCCGGAATAATAGGAGCATCAATGGCTATGCCAGATATCCACTGGGGATATGGTTTTCCCATAGGGGGAGTAGCCGCATTTGATTATGATGAAGGAATTGTCTGTCCTGGTGGCGTCGGATATGACATCAACTGCGGCGTAACCCTCGTTTCAACAGGATTAACATTGAAGGATCTGGATGGTAAAAAAAAAGCACTTCTGGATAAAATATTCAGTAAAGTACCTGCAGGAATGAGTAAGAGTCGGGATATTAGTCTGAACAATCAGGAAATAGAAGAAGTACTGCAGTCAGGAATAAAATGGGCAATAGATAAAGGATTTGCAACCAAAGAAGATCAAACGCATACAGAAGATCTTGGTTCATCAGCAATGGCTAATCCTGAGAAGGTATCAAATGAGGCTATTTCAAGGGGAAAATCTCAACTCGGCACCATTGGCTCAGGGAACCATTTCCTGGAAATCCAGGCCGTTGAAAAAATATTTGATAGTGAGATAGGCAAGAGTTTTGGAATAACGGGTGAAAATGAGATATTAATTATGATACACACTGGTTCAAGGGGGCTGGGTCATCAAATCGCTACAGATTACATAAGTGCAATAAATAAGGAAGAACCTTCAGGAAATATAACCGGGGACCGGCAACTTAATTTTGTAACCACGAAATCCAGAATGGGTGAAGCTTATTTGGGCGCAATGTTTGCAGCTGCTAATTTTGGATATGTAAATAGAGCGGTTATTGTACAAAAGATAAGAGATTCATTCAAAGAAATCTTTCATATGGATATAGATCTGGAAGAGATTAAAACCGTTTACAGTCTGGCCCACAATATTGCGAAAATAGAGGAACACGTTGTGGAAGGGAATAAAAAAAAGCTTATAGTTCACAGGAAGGGAGCTACAAGGGCTTTTTCAGGAGAATATTTAAGCGGAAGTGTTTTTTCAAGCTATGGGCATCCTGTTATAATCCCTGGTGACATGGGAACAGCATCTTATGTTCTCGTTGGAAAAAAGGAGAATATGCAACTCTCATTTGGGTCAACCTGTCATGGCGCAGGCAGAAAACTAAGCAGGAAAAAATCCATGGAATCATTCAAATCAGAACAGGTAAAATCCAATATGGAAAAAGAAGGGATATACCTGAGAGCAGTTTCTTCCAGCACTATTGCTGAAGAATCCCCGGGAAGCTATAAAAATATAAATGAAGTAATAATGGCAGTAAGGGATGCAAATCTTGCAATTCCAGTTAGCAGAAACATTCCCGTTGCAGTAATGAAGGGTTGATAAATGATCATTGGTGGAACCGTTTATTTAGATGGGCATCCAAGAAGAGGATATATTGATTTATCAACAGGTAAATTCAAGGAGCAGGAACCTGACAAGGGTGATGACGCTGGAACCATCATTTTAGCTCCAATCAACTCCCATACTCATCTTGGGGATTCTTTTATACGAGAGGAACCCATTGGAACACTGGCAGAGATAGTTGGTCCGGGAGGTTTTAAACTCAAGCACCTGAATAGTGCCAGAGAAGAAGAAATCATTACCGGAATAACAAAATCAAAAAAGATAATGAGAGACTCCGGCACGTGCGCTTTTATTGATTTTCGCGAGACGGGAAGTGAGGGATTGAATACCATTTTGGCAGAGAAATCTGGTGATCCATATGGAATTGTATTATCAAGCCCAAAAGATGCAGGGGATTATTTAAAAATAAAGGACATAGTTAATGGCATTGAACTAAGTGCTATTTCTGACATAGATCTGAACTTCGGAGTCAGCATATCAAAGGCGGCAAAGAATGAAAAAGGTATAACAGGCATTCATTTTAGTGAAAGGTACAGAGAAGACATTTCAAGTCTTAAGGAAATTTCTCCAGATCTGGTTATACATTGCCTTTATTGCACGAAAGAAGACATACAGGAATTAACAGATTTGAAAGTACCCATAGTTATAACACCAAGATCCAACGTTTTTTATGGGGAAAGAAAAGATTATTACGATATGTGCAAAGAAACAGATCTCATTTTACTTGGTACGGATAATGCTATGAACACTGAACCCAATATATTTAGAGAAATGGAATTTCTCTACAGGTATCAAAGAGGTCTAAACAGACTTCCCCCGGAATCCATAATAGACATGGTTACAAAGAGGCCAAGGATGTTCATAGAGAAAATGGGAATAGATATTCCCGATTCATATCTTTTGTTTTCCGGGGTTGATTTAAAGCCATATGAAATTGTTATGAGAAGCCATTATTATGAATTTAAAAAAATAAGCCATACACAATAATTTTTTAAAGCAATGTTTATATCGCTGCGTTTATTTAGCGAAAAAAGAGGAAGATACAATTGAACATGAAACATACCATCACCTCAGTAATGGTCTTAATTCTAATAATAGGCCTACTTGGAGTAAGTACAAATTCTAGTGCGTATAGTGCCCCGGCGAAGAACGTGTCATTTGCTTTTACATATGACCTGAATGGAAATCAAATTGCCCCGCTTAGTGGAGTGCAATCTACGATATCCTTGATTGGTGGTGAATTTACTACATCAAGCACTTCCGGTTCATATAGCAATATGCTTACATATGGTAATTATACTTTAAACGTACAGCCCAGTTATGTGACTATACCCGGAACAGGAAAGGTAATATCTGACGGATATCAGGAACAATTTACGGTAAGTAGCTCTTCAGCAACTAGCTTGAACATTTTTGTTCCAGTAGCTCAAACCTATCTTACAAACGTGAGCTTGACCGGCCTGGTGTCAGGTGAAAGTGCAGCCTTATCGTTCTCCACAATGACAGGATATACGTTTTATAACATCACAGAAAATGCAGATTTTACAGCCTATCTTCCACACGGGAAATTCTATGTAAATGTCGATTATCTTGGTACGCAGTTTAGTCTCCTGGAGAATAATATTATAAATTCAATAAATGTTTCTCTCTCCAGTTCCCAGGTTGCATTTGGAAATGTTGAGACAAGCACGAATACAACAATCAATTCCTTCACTGCCGTTTTGTTCAACAAGGCGACAGATGAATATTCAACACAAAACTTCACTTCGGGTTCTTACAGGATCATAACGAACCAGAGCTGGTCAGATATAGTGCTGATTATATATGCAGCAGGGTATGCACCGGCAGTTGTACAAAATACAGCTGGTAAAGGGTTACAAACTGTAACGTTATCTCCTGCCAGTTCAAACATTTTTGTTAATTATTCCCTGTCCAGCGATCTGAGAACAGTAACAATGAATATTTCGCTTCAAATAAACAACAACACTGCTTTGCCTTTTGCTCAGAATTCATCTGTGGGTTCTATTTATTATCAGGAAATGATGGACGGTAGCATATTCAAGAACGAAATAATGAACTATGTAAATGGTGAAATCCAGAATAACACTCAATATTCTTTCCTCGTTGACGGGAACTTCTACAACTTGTCAAAGGCAACTTATGCAGCCCCAGTCATTAAGACCAACAGCGTTTTTGACAATGTAACTGCAACATATGTAAATGATGGAATGAATTACACCGATTATAAGAATATGAACCTGAAGTTATACGATCTTGGTACATCAGTCATATCAGGTAAGTTCCAGTATTCCTACGCCATAAAATATATAAACAGTTCATATTCCCTTTCCAGTGCTCCTGTTTCAACAACATTTGGCAATCCTTTCCAGATTTATCCAATCTCATCGCCACAATGGGTTAGTATGGGCTTTTCGACGGTGAAGAAACCTATTTTCATAAACTCTCAAATGAGTTTTTCATGGAGTAAAATGGTATCTCAATCTTACACTTTGAATAGCACTCAAAAGAATACCATATTTGTAGTGCCTGCAAACACAAATTTCACAATGAATTTGTCAAATGCTTTCTACAATCCGGTGAACCAGAAATATGATTATAACTCCCCAGGAACATCATTTACATGGAATGTAAGTAGTAAATTATATCACTCAAGTGCAGTAACAATTAACTTAACAGCTGGTAGTCATACAATTCAAATAAATGGAACAAGCTCATCCGGCTTTTACAATACTACTAAATTCATAGTATATGCCATGGGTTCAACAAACTCACCGGTAGTTAATTTCACCTATTCATACGTAAACCAGAAGGGCATAACTGTTCATAAGTTAATTAATAAAACTTCCTTACCTTCAAATCTGACGTATTACTTTTCAGTTCCTCAATCCAGTCAGATATCATTCACATCAGACAATTCTTCTCTTCCAGTAATGGTCAATGGTACGGTATATAAGGTTCCTCTAGTTTTTAACTGGACTTTTGCTAACAGCTACAAGACACAGGGTAACACTGCAAGTTATTCTTTCTCAAAGCCAACCATACCTGTAAACGGTCAGATAATGAGGCAGAACGTTTCAATAAACGTAACATCCGTTGCCTTGACCTCACTGAATTTGGCTCTGAAGGTCTTTGTAAACGATACAACCGCTCCAACACCGGTAATTACAATAATGAACTCTACAGGAAAAAATATAACAGCGCCAGTTGCTTCAAATGTTACCATACTATCTGCCAACTATTCTTCTGATCAGTATTACGGCTCTATAACAAATGCTTCATTCTCATCCCAATGGAAATATCACTGGGAATTTATGAATATCAACAGTACTGCAGATAAGCAATCCTCAAGCACTTATATGATAGTAGGAGGAAACGTAAGCGGTTCATGGCTTGCAGTGAAATTTTTGAATCTCTCAAGCGTTATAGTGTCACTTAAAATAACAAATCCGTCAAACGTGAGTGCCTACAAAAATCAAACGGTGCATATGGTAGTGCAATCCGCTCGCCTTGTTGTGCAGAACATATACTACACGGGAAGCTTCCAGGCTGGAATAAGCAAGACAATTCATATAAATATCAAAAATATAGGAACACAGGCTGCAAACAACTTTACAGTATATCTCATTGCTTCGGGCTCAGTTGTTGTAAATCAGGCATTTACAAACCAGGCTCTGGCTGTAAACGGAACTGATAACGTTTCTGTGACATGGACTCCTTCAACTGCTGGAACTGTAAGTCTCGTTGCTAATGTAAGTGCACCCAATCAGCCTGGGTTCGTTTCGAACATTGGAGAATATTCCACAACCGTAAATGTTGCATCTTCCCCATACAACGTTCCAATAATTATAGGATCAGTAATAGCTATTATAGTTGTAATAGGTCTGATCTATTACAGAGTTAGCGCAGGAAAATTCCCAATGACAAAGAAAGGAGACAAGACGACAGCCATAACCCCTGCAAAGCCAGCTAACCCTGCAACACCAAAAAAGGAAGATGTAAAGAAAGATCAGAATAAGAAGTAACTTATTCTCCTTTTTTTTAAAATTTTTTAAATTTTTGATCACATTTCTTTTACTAATTGAATTCCGATGATTGACGATATATCTTCTATTATTGATTTATAAACGGTTACAGTAATCAATCTTCTTATGGTAACTTCCTGTTCCTGATCAATAACCTTGCACTTTTCATAGAAGTCATTGAAGCTTTTAGATAGCATAAAGGCGTAATTTGCCAATGCTTCCGGTTTCAGATTTTTTACTGCCTCTGACAGGATTAATGGATAGGCATACATATTTAGAACGAGAGCTCTCTCTTCTTTTTCCAGCTCCCTATTTGACAGGGTTGAATTTTCAATGTCTGAGCTTACTACACTTTTTTTAATTATATTTAAAGCCCTGACGTATGAATACATTATAAAAGGCGCGCTATCACCATTGAAATCCAGAGCATCCTCCCACCTGAAAACCATAGCCTTGGATGCACTTACCTTGAGAATATTAAATCTAATAGCTGAAATTGCTATTTTCATGGCTATTTCATCATTTGAGGTTTTTCCCCCCCGCTTCTCCGTAATTATCTCCTTACTTCTCTCACAGGTCTTTTCAATCAGTTCCTTGAGGGTAATCGCGTTTCCTTTTCTTGTAGACATGCTTCCAGTTTCAAGGCTTACAAAGGCATTGAATACAAAATCAAGCCTCTTAACGAGATCAAAATAGGTTGTTAAGATCTCGGTAAGGGTTTTCCCGTGTTCAGAATGATCTTCTCCAAGAACAGTAATTAGCCAGTCGCTCTGTGAAAGCTTGTACATATGATAAGCTATATCTCTGGCAAGGTATAGACTGCTCCCGTCGCTTCTGGTCAAAAAAACCTTTCTTCCATCCTTCATTTCTAAATACTTTGCTTCACCGTCTGTTTTAATGGAATCCGACAGGGAAGATATGAGCGTTTTAACTTCTCCTGACACTATAAAATCTGATTCCCAGGTAAAGTCATCGATCTTGATTCCTATTGTCCTCAGGTCGCCCTTAATATCATCCAGCATAACCCCGGCTATTTTGCGTACCTTATTTATTAGTGCCGGGTCCCCCTCCTCATATTTTTTGATCATTTCTTCTACTTCTGCCTCGGAACCTGTACCTTCCATTTCTCTGTAAATTCTCCTATAACCTTCCAGGAGCAATTCTGGAGTCGGTTGTTTGTCTGAATTGTATTTATCGTAAGCAAGGTATAGAGACATCATCTGTTTACCTGAATCGTTAACGAAATACTGTGTTGTTACGCGGTATCCGAATCTCTTCAGAAGTCTGGAAATTGAATCTCCAATTATGGAATTTCTTACACGTCCCACATGTATGGGCCCGGTTGGATTTATGCTGGTATGCTCCACGCTTACCCTTTCCGGATCCTGAAAAACATCTGGATATTGGCCTGTAGTGGAAATAGAAGAGTGCATGAGTGATAAGAGATAGTTTGAGTCAATTGTCAAATTGAGGTATTTTCCCTCGACCACAGCGTTGGTTACGAAACTTTCTTCAAGAACTGCTGATTTCAAGGACTCCATGTTTTCAACTTTGTATCTGAACGTACGTACTGTCAAATCACAGTGACCGGTTCTATCGAAGCTCAGGTCCTCTTCTTTAAAGTCAGGAATAAACCTCCGGATTGTCGAAGCTAATTTTTCATTGATGCTTTGGTACATCAGCATATGGCCATAATCATCGCTATGACTAAAAACATTTTTAGTTTTGAGCAGCGACCATTGGGTTTTGTAATGTTAATTTCAATTATATGGCAACTTTTGAAAAGGCTAAATATATTATGGGATAAGCATTTGTTGTTTAGAAAATGACCGAGGCAGAACGATTTATACTAAAAAGAGGGGAATTCGAGACAACTTATATCATTGGTGAAAAAATCCTCAAGCATATATGGGATTACTGCAATGATAATCAAAAAGCAATATTTATCGTAAGTAAAAATGTGGATGAAAAATTCCAGGGATATCTTCCAGATTTTGGAAAAATAGGCGAAGGGAGTATTAAATTCACCGTTTCTGATGGAGAGAATCTTAAAAATATCAAGAGTTATCAAAAAATTATGAGCGTAATGCTTGAAAACCAGATCGAGAAAAATTCCCTGATAGGATATGTGGGAGGTGGAACGGTCGGAGATATGACAGGCTTTGTAGCAGCTACATATAAGAGGGGAATGAAATTAATGGCAATACCGACAACACTCCTCTCTCAGGTCGACAGTTCCATAGGGGGGAAGAATGGAATCAATTATGGAGGCGTCAAAAACGTCATCGGTACTTTTTATGAACCATCAGTTGTATTGGCTGATACACATTTCCTTACGGCTTCTGAAGATTCATATTTGAAGGACGGTCTCGGGGAAATAATAAAATATGCCATAATTGAAAAGACAGATATATTTTCAGTAATTTCGCAGTTTAGTGATTTGCATGACATAAAGAATAATAGTCAGCTAACCAGATTAATTTCAAAGAGCATCAGGATCAAACACGATATTGTATCAAGAGATTTTTACGATCAGAACGGAATAAGGGCTAAACTTAACTTCGGTCATACAGTTGGTCACGCGCTGGAAAGTATTTCAAAATCTGCTGTTAGTCACGGAAGAGCCATAGTTACAGGTATGCTTGTTGAATCCATGATATCAAAAAAGATGGGTATAGCAGAGGATGACTTTTATTCAATTATCAAAGAATTCATGAACAAATTTTCAATTAAACCCGTTAACACAGCTCAATACAGCATAGAAAATATGTTAAATATCATAAGGAATGACAAGAAAGCCCGTGACGGTAAGATCTATATCTCTATACCAGTTAAATTGGGTGAAATGTCTTTAAATGCTGTGCCCATGGAAATCATTCGGGAAGCCTTGGATGAGTTCTCAAGAAATCGGTAAAGGAGCGCGGATAAATGA
Organism: Thermoplasmata archaeon; assembly: GCA_021845325.1. The sequence continues at coordinate 16,046 of JAKBRR010000004.1, read as the reverse complement.
AAATCACAGGTCTCATAGGTTCACCGGTAAGGAATTCGTGGAGTCAAACCCTCTTCAACAGCTTATATGCTCAAAGCAAGATGAAGTGTTTCTATGCTGCTATTGATCTCAATTTGACTTCAATTGACAATTTTATTGAATTTGCATCATCATCTATGGCGGGCTTTAACGTAACCTCACCCTATAAGGAAATCATCTTAAGGTATATATCGCAGAGAGATCCACTTGTCTGGAGGCTGGGCAGCGCAAATGCAATCAGTAACGAATCCGGAACCCTTATGGCCCATAACACAGATTATGCCGGATTTAAAAGAACCGTTGAATTGAATGCGGTCGATTTCCATGAAAAAAAGGTATGCATTGCAGGCACAGGCGGAGTGTTTCGAACAATATTATATACATTGATTTCAGATTTTGATACACATTCAATAACAGTTCTATCCAGGGATCCAGCGAAGGCAAAATCAAAATTTCAGGGATTTGAATACATGGAAGGAACAGAAATAGTTGGATATTCAACGGAAAATCAATATGATATCATTATAAATTGTACACCTCTGGGTATGAACGAGAATGATACATCTCCAGTGAAAGACACTAACTTTTCCAGAGACGCTGTGGCGATCGATCTGATTTATGCAAATACCGATACATCGTTTCTAAGGATCGCTGCTAAGGCAAAGGCATTATGCATTAACGGGAGAGAAATGTTCTTCCAGCAGGCATACGAATCTTACAATCTGTTCCACGGAAGTTATCCGAATATTGAAATATTTAACATGGTAAGGAGAAATCTTGAAGGAAGCGGCAAAAAATGAAAACAGTCGTAACTATAATTAATGGGGGATTATCTGTGCTAAGTGCATTCGCAAATGGGCATGGTGCCTCTGTTGCAATAGACCTACCCATGAAAATTACAATGAGGGAATCTGGCGAATCTAATTATAGATTCAAAGAGTTGATTTCCATAATTCAGGAAAGGTATAATATTTCAACTCCCCCACAGATCGAAATAGTTTCAATGATACCCCAGGGCATGGGTTTAAAAAGCAGCAGCGCAATGGTCTCCGGAGTTCTCCTTTCTCTGAATAAAATCTTTAAGATATTTCAATCAGAACAGCAAATTGCAGTCGAATCCGCTCATATTTCAAAACTTTTGAAAATATCCTTCACAGGAGCCTTTGATGATAACTGCACATGTATTTTTGGTGGTTTATGCTATACCGATAACAATGAAAAAATTCTCTTAAAGAGATCTCTTGTAGAGGAAAAAGTCGTGATAATAATTCCAGGGAATCATGAAAGAAGTTCTTTTGACATCGGCAAGACAGACTTTTCTAAATATATGGTGGAATTTAATGATGTTGAGGAAATGGTAGTTAAAGGAAAATTCCTTGAAGCAATGAAAGCCAACGGTGAAATATTCATGGATATTTTGGGGAGGGATAGTTACACCATGGAATCAATTGAAAAAACTCATCCCCTCATATGTGGCCAGAGCGGAAAAGGGCCGGCAATATTTGCAGTATTTGACAATGAAGATGAAGCAATGAGGGCATGTGAGAACTTAAAACGGCTCAATCTTTCACCAATAAAAACTCATTTTACAAATAAACCGGCAAAGACTGAGGAAATATATGAAGGTTAAATTAAAAGCACATCATCTAGCTGGAACTATAACACCACCATCAAGCAAGAGTTTCACGCAAAGGTATATCCTGCTGGCGATGAGCAGGGAAGGTTCCACTAAAATCCTTAACGTTTCAGGTTCTGAGGATGAAATGGTGGCAATGGGGATAGCAAGAGATTCAAATTTTACAGTTGATTACAGAGACCGTGAAATTTCAATAAACGGTAAATTCAAGTGCCCTGAAAAAGTCTATGCGGGAGAATCAGCCACTTCTTTTCGTTTATCGATGGGCTTAATATCAGGAATGAGGTGCAAAACTGTCTATGAGCTTGCAGAATCACTTTCAGTCAGGCCAAACGGGCCACTGGAATCGGCTCTCACTGCAGCAGGGGTAAAAATTAAACGCATTTCAAAAAATGAAATAGAGTTGGACTCATCACACATTCAATCAATGGACATGAAAATCAATGGCGGATTGAGCTCTCAGTTTGTAAGTTCCCTGATGTTACTCTTCGCAGGAGGATTATTAGAAGGAAAAATAATCATAGAGGGAAAAAACACTTCAACAGGCTATATTGATATTACAGAAAAGTGTCTTTCAGATTTTGGTTTTACTGTGACAAGAGAAAATCAAACCATTTCTGTTTCCGGTACTCCATACAAGGGGCAAATTAAATTAATGGTGGAATCAGATTTTTCATCAGCAGCATATTTTATCGTTCTCGGATTACTTGGTTCAAAGGAGGGGATAAGAGTTTCAGGACTTTCGGCAAATTCTCTTCAGCCCGATTCCGCTATTCTCAATATATTAAAACCTTATTTGAAGACACTCCAAAAAGATGAAAACGGTCTTGAGATTGAATGCAGGCAATCGCAACTCGATTCTGTGGAACTTGATGCAGATCAAAATCCGGATCTTGCCCCCATAATGTCGGTCATAGGTATTTTTTCTGAAAATGGAATAAAGATCAGAAATATTGGCAGATTATCATTCAAGGAGAGCGATAGAGCATCATCTATCATAAAATTGGCAGAGGATTTTGGGGCATCCATAATAAAAGATGGAACGACCTTGAATATACGAAGGGGAAAGGAAATCAAACAACCTTACTCATTTGATTTTAAAGATCACAGGATGATCATGGCTGCAGCAGTAGCAATAGTTATTTCTGGATCTGATACCACTCTTTGCAACACAGAAAATGTCAAGAAAAGCTATGCAGATTTTTTCAATGATCTTCAAAGTCTTGGTGTTTTCATGGAATCGCATTAAGGATACAAAATTTTATGTTTTTAAATCAGGAATCACATTTTCATATGCAATTTCATCCTTTCCATAAACCTATTAATAAGCCTACAGCAAATAGAGCAATTGTAATGGTCAGCGATGCATCATAGCCTATACTTATGAGTTTTTGAACTTCATCTACAACAATACTTGTATGGCTTCCTATTTTATTGAGAATATCCTGAACTGAATAATTTGGAGCAAGTGAAAATCCAATGTATGATGCCAGAAATATTGCAACCAATCCCAGAATAAGGGCTACAACCCCCTTCTTTATGGCAAGACCTAAAAGGAGCCCAACTACAAAAGTAAGGGCCAGTATTAATGTCGGACTAAGGTCAGTCATTTGTAGCTATTATCATAGAAGTATATATAGTATACTATTCCAATTATAAGACTGAAATTCTCTTGAAATAATAAAATGCCACAGAACTTTTAGGAGTTGATGGACGGTTGGTCTTAAGGCTGAATTTTATCAGGAAAACCGCTGTTTTGGACTATTTACTCATTTTTTTTCTCATGAACAAACATATTGTTGCAGAAGAGATTTCAATCTGGTGAAAAGAGGATATCTGCGCATATGGGTTACAGAAAGCTTTACATGGGCTTCCTTCATGAAAAGCATGGATTATATGGGCGATGAGGGGAAGATCAACCTTCTTATCTCAGACGGAATAATTTTAACAGGACATCACCTGAAAATGCTTCAGGGAAAGGATGTGTTTGTTCAACGCGTATTAACTTCATATCAGCTTGTTCGTATACTAAGGGAGCAATACATAGAAAAGGCAATATTATTCATATATTCAAGGGTGTCAGATGAATGGGACCTTGTAATGATAGAAACTATACTTGAATCGCTCAGGATAAAGTCATCAATTCAGGGCTCACGCATAATTTTTAACGTGATTGGAAAGGCGGGTAAGCTAAAATATTTCATGAAGTCCGCAGAACTGGCCATGGCAGGCATAAGGGCAGAGGAGGAGAAAATTTGGGAAGATCGACAACCACTTCAAGGCAGGCTGTAGAGGCACTATGCTCAAGGATTGCTTCTTCAAAGGAATCCATGAGGAAGGAAGATCTGCAAGTGCTTGAAACTTTGATGATCATGGGCAGGAAACATTCCGGAGAACTATCTGCAGGAGATATTGAAGCAGAACTCAGATTTGTCATTTCCATACTAATGGAGATAATAAAATTGCTTGACAGGCGATAAAATGATCATCAATGCCACAGGAACAGACAGAATAACTCTATGGAAATTAATTGGGGGGAAGATTGAAAAAACTATGTACAGAAATTATTCTAATATATTCATTTCCGGAGACAAATATGATCTGGAATTCCTGTCAAGGCAGTTTGATGACTCCGATTGGATAGACTATACATGGATCGAAGCACAGGATATATTTGGAAACCTCAACGGGATCAAAGTAACAGTAAGCCCTTCAATGGAAAGGGAAATCATAAGGATTGTTCAATACTGCGGCTATGGAAGGAAATTTTCTGTTTTCAACGCTGCCATAGATCCGGTTCTAAGATTCATGGCACAGAATAAACTCAGGTTTTTTCAAAAAGATTCCCTGTACGATATGGACCCGGATATATCAACAGCTCAAATAATAATTAGAGAGGGAAAATCCGGAGAATTTTCTGGAGCCATAATAAATGGATCCGTCGAACAGAATTTCAAAAACGCAATGGAACGAGTAAGCTCTGCCATAGATGATTCAACAGTAATTATATATAATAACCATCTCGGTACTTTTTACAGATTTCTCCTGAGGATGGAACATTCGGGATACAAAATTCCTGGAATAAGAAAGAACAGGGGGGGTACTTACGAATCATACGGACAGGTGCATTATAGTCCTGACAGGGTGAGAATAAATGGTAAAATATGCATAAGCCAGTCGTCAATGATTTATTCTGAAAGTGGCATGGATGGAATTTATGAAATATCGAAAATATCATCATTGAATCCTGAAACGGCATCAAACGTCACTCCCGGTACTGCCGTTTCGTCAATGGAGATATACAATGCCCTTTCATCCGGCATACTTGTTCCCGCTTTCAAGGACGATCACGAAAAGGAAAAAACTATTGAAACCCTTTTTGTAACAGACAAGGGCGGGTTTGTGTTGCAGCCTGATCCCGGAATATATGAAAACATATATGAAATTGATTTCTCATCCATGTATCCTACCATAATTGTTAATTACAATCTCTCCCCGGAAACAGTAACGGCATCGCCCGGACATGGAATAATAAAACTTCCTGGTGACAATCCATATTATGTGCATATGGACAGAGGCTTTCTTTCCAGTGCCATAGAACCACTTCTTAAGGAGAGGCTCATATACAAAACCATAAAGCCCATGGGAGCGGTGTATTCAAACAGGGATACCGCTTTGAAATGGCTTCTCGTTACCTCATTCGGCTATACAGGATACAAGAATGCCAGGTTTGGCAGGATTGAACTCCATGAGGCCATAACATCCATAGGCAGATGGGCACTTTCAAGGGCAATGAGGATATGTGAGGAGGAAGGATTTACTATCATACATGGAATAGTTGATTCTCTTTGGATAACAGGGGAAGGCAACATAATTCAGGCAATAAGGAGAATAAAAAAGGAAACCATGATAAATATAGTTCTTGACGCTCATTATGACTGGCTCTTTGTACCGCCTGCAAGATCAGGTCTAGGTTCTCTTAACAGATATTTCGGGAGGAAGAAAAACTCAGGCATGAAGGTGAGGGGTATAGATCTGAGGAGAAGTGATGTCCCTGATATATCAAGAAAAATGCAGAGAGAATTGCTTGGTATACTCTCTGATTGCAAAAATATACATGAAATAGGTGAAGCATCAGAGAAGCTTTACCAGATACGGAACAGATACATTTCAAAAATAAGGAAGATGGGAAAGGAAGATTTTATTCTGAATTTAAAGCCAACCAGAAGACTTGAAGATTACCGTGTGGAAAATATTCAGAAAGCCGCAATAAGATCCATGCGCCTTTCAGGTATGGATGAAAACCCCGGGCAGAGAATGGAGGTCCTTGTAAAAGACGGAAAGAGGCATATAATAGCAGAAAACCCTGAAGATATTCCTGATTATAATTTCTATGAAAAATATATACACAGGGCATTTGAACCTTTTCAGTATATTATATCATATGCAAAGGCAAACAGAAGAATCACCCTTGAAAACTGGCTTGAATAATATCATTAAAGCCTGTCAAGAATCTGCCTGAGCTTGTCTGCTAATATGGCAACAGGCACATCGCTCAGTGTAAGTCTCTTTTCAACGCCTTTCCGGTCGCCCTTTCCTGTTATCCGGCCTTCAATGATACCTAGAGTTTGCAATTTTTTCGTCGTTCGATATATGAACGGAAGATCCATGGGTTTGCGGCCATAAAGTTCAAAGAGCGAGGTAGACCTTTCGTAAACATCTGCAGTATCTGTACTGCTTGAATTTTCCAGAGCCTGGCATACAGCAAGAAGAACCACTAGTTCGTCGCTTTCCAGCTCAGAAAGTTTACTTTCAGTGAGATACGGATTGATCATGGATTTGGCTGTCCTGACATCCTCGCCTGATATTTCACTGCCTTCCCGGTATTCTGCGCTGTACGCAGCCTTTTGAAGCAATTCTATGGCAACCCTTGCACTGCCGAATGAAGAAGATATCTCAGCAATATATCTGATGGTCTCTTCGGAATATGTACCTTCCTGAAGCGATAGGGATACCCTCTGCATCAGTATGGAATAAAGTTCTTCCTCAGAATATTTTGAAAATTTCATTCCGGAAAAGAGGCCCAAAGTTTTTCTCTCTCTTTCACTCATATATATAAGGGGATCATCAACCGAAACGAGTATTACTCCAAGGGTTACGCCATAGAGCTCACCAGCACGCAGAATATTGTAAAGGCCATTTGGATCCATTCTGATTGCATTGGCACATTCGTCCACTATTATCAAAACTCCGGTGCCGGAAGTGGAAAGCGACATGCTCCTGAATATTTGCGAATAGCTGGTCCCACGATCTGGCATTACCTTTCCCATGCTTCTCAAAACTGATATTAGAATATTTTTGAAATTACCGCTGGAAATTGCATTTTCATAAAATATACTCATTTCCGGGTGCCTTGAAACTACATATTTCATGGTGACAGTTTTACCGGTTCCGGAATCGCCATGTATTAAAAGGTTGGTTGATGATCCCATCCTCAGAGGTAGAATCACAGATCTTTCAATCTTTTCCACTTCAACATTGCGGTGAAGAATCTCCTCAGGCACAAATGAACTTTCAAGAGGCTTTCTATTTTTGATTATAAATTTGTTCATGCCCTTGATAGTACAGACAAAGATGTTATTTCCCTTGACGAGTTCAAACCGTAGTTTTTGACACGGTCAATATCAACACCCATCTTTCTTGCCCTCTTCTCAATAAATTTCATCATCATGTAACCGCCAAAGGAAATTACTGAGCCGGTACCCAATCTGGCTATAAAATTTCCAGTTGTATCCCTGAATCCATCTCTGGTAGCCATCTTTGCCAGATGTCTGTATGAGGCATAGAATACCGCCATCATATCAGTTGTGAGCATATCTCTGTTCAGAGTCTTTGATTTGATTCTGCCCAGAGGTACATTTATTAGTGGCGTTATTGTAAATTCAAACGGTCTGTCTCCGGAGAAAGAGTTGCTTAACCTGTTTATCATTGCAACGGTGTCCCAGTTGTCTTCAACAGTCTCACCATTCTGACCGACCTGAATGGTGAATGCCGGGCGCCAGTAATTTCTTGTTTCAACATTTACTCCCTGCCAGACAATTTCCTGCCAGCTTCCATCAGGTCCAATTTTCAATGGTAATGTCTTGTTTGGCATATGTTTCCTGGCCAGTTCATCACTACCAGTCTCAACACCTGTTTGAAGACCGATCCAGTTTTTCGGACCTGCCTTTAAGGTCCTGGAAAGTCTCTCAATCATTTCAGGATAGCCAGCCGGAATTGATATTCTGCCATGTGTTGGATTGGAACTTTTTACGCCCTTTATGGACATTACTCCTGAGAAAAGATCCTGAAGTGCATCTTCGTTTGGAACATACATATTCCCATGCTTATATGCAAAAATTTCATCTGAGTGAAGCCATGCATTGGGGAATCCTGCCTGAGCATTTACTCTCACTTCATCCATTACGTATTCTGTTGGCTGGTATCTTAGCGGTCTGAGGGTCACCTCACAAAAGTCACAACCTATGCCGCATCCTCTCATAACCTCAACCATTCCCTTAACAGAGGGGTTAACGATCCTTGGTATCTCTTCCAGTTTAGGATAAGCTGCTTTAGAAAATCCTCTGGCTATGAAAAGATCATCCTTTTTGGTAATTTTCTTAAAATTATCATCATAACTCATGTAACCGCGCTGGAACATGGCAGGATCAAGGTCATTTTCAGCAATCTGTTCAAAGAGATCCGGGAGTATATCATCGGATTCTCCCTGGAATATGTAATCAAAATGATATTTTTCTATCTCATCTCTGAGAATTGTAAATTCCCATACCCCGGGTCCGCCAACGATCAGCTTTGCTTTCTTTCCAGCCCTGGCGGCGTTTATTTTTGCCATAAGGCTGTCCCATTCTCTTCTTACCCATGCATCTAAAGAACCGCCCAGAAGGGCGTGATAGGACATTGTTGTTGGCCCTATACCCAGAGGATCCATGGTGGATACCGCTATGATTTCTGTATCGTCCTTTATGAAATTCTGAAGGTAGTCTTCGTGGGCAACCGCAATATCCTCCTTTCTGAATCTTGTGAGAAGGGAGGCTTCAAGCTTTCTCAAGGAATAAGGCGCAAAGAGAATCTCGCCATTTGGCCTTGCTGCAGGTGGGGGTCCCCTGAGGAATTTATAGATATTTTCCGGTACTGCCTTACCCGGGGCGCATGGAAGAAAATCAAGTAACGGGAAATTTCGGTATTCATAGCTTAAAGTAGTATCTGAAATCAAAACAAATCTGGTCATGGAATCACGTAAATTAGAAATCTAATTTAGTTGATAAATTTTTCCTGCAAAATTTGGTCAAATTTGCAATACTGCTCTACCTTTTATTTCTCCCTGTTTTAGTTTCATCAGAGCCTCATTGGCAGATGAAAGTGGAAAAACACTGGTATCTACTCTGATTTTATGTTTTGTTATAAGAGAAATTGCCTCGTTTGCATCAGCTATGCTTCCTATGAGGGTTCCGGATATCCTGATCTCATCGGTAAAGCGAAAGTCTCTAATCGTTGCATATACCCCTAAAACTACGGTTCCCATCTTCCTGCATATTTGCAGAGCTGCATTTACAGCAATATCCGAGGGGGCGAATACGATTACACAGTCTGCTGATCTCCTTATTTTCCCTGCGAATTCGTAATTCTGACCCGGGTCAAAGGTATCGTCAGCACCGAGATCGAGTGATAAATCTCTGTTCATCTCGCTTCTTGAAACAGCTATTACTCTGGCCCCGTATAGTTTTAAAAACTGGATTGCCATCTTTCCTATGCCGCCCGCACCAACAACAGCTACGGTTTTTCCTTCTATTGGGCCGAGGTTCTTTACTGATCGAAATGCCGTAATACCCGCGCCCATCATTGGAGCATTTTTCAGTGGATCGACGCCGTCATGTATCTGGTATATATGTTTCTGATTGCCCAGAATGTATTGAGAATATCCTCCATTGACAGTCTCACCGGTAACGGAGGCTTTTGAACACATATTTTCATTTCCACTAAGGCAAAAATTGCATTTTCCACATGAATCCCACAGATATTGCATTCCAATGAGCTGTCCGCTTCTTATTCCATCAACATTCTCTCCAAATTCAAAAACCCTGCCAATAATCTCATGACCTGGAACAACGGGTAACTTCGGAGGAGAACCGAAGCGCATCCAGTCACCCTGAATCATGTTAAGTTCTGACCCGCAAACTCCGCATGCAATTTCCTTAACAAGGACCTGATTTGGTCCAGGTTCCGGAATTTCAAGATCTTCCATGCTCAGAGGGGAATTTTCTATGGTATCCGTTTTATGCAGCATCATGACTTTCATGGAGTTTACCGATCAATATCTATGGGTTTTATAAATTATTGTTTCAACAATCCGGTTTCACATCTTTTTGTTAATCAAAGTATTCTGGGATATTCTGATCCATGAATCATAAGGAATCGTCTGTTATCATGTTTAAGCATTGTGCCGGCTGGATTGATCTAAACTCATCACACGTAGTTGAGCCATTCCATAATGGGGTCGTCCGATCCCTCGAGATCACTGTAAGTCTCTCCGAAAGAACTTTTCGTTGTAAATCTGAAAAAATAGATTCTCCCCTCAATAAGTTTACCAGTCATTATATGTGTGACAGGTTCACCATCTGGAAGGTGGCTCATTGCCTCTGGAAATTCAGGAGAAAAATGGAGCTCGACATCTTCTCCTTTCTCGTATAGAGTATAAGATCGGTTTACCTCGACATAGGCTCTTAATTTCTTCTCCTCTATTGATGGTTTATCAGGTTTGTTCATCCTCTATCTTATGGTTATGGCAATATGGAATTAATTGTTTCTCTAAAGAATTTAAATATTGTTAATCTTATTCCATACTGTGATATACATATCAGAGGAGCAGGTGGAGAAAAATCTTCCCATGGATAAGCTCATAAAGGCAATGAGGGAAATATTTATTGAAGCCGGTTCCGGCAATGCGGGATATCTCCCAAGGGCAAGGCTCAAATTTGATGGAAATGTGTTAAACACTATGCCTGCGTACATCTCAAAATATGGATTGACAGGTCTGAAAGCATACATGGGAGGAAAAAACGGCTACCGTGGTGTGGTCATAATATTCAATATAAACAACTATGAACCAATCGCATGCATAGAATCAAACATACTGGGACAGAGGAGAACAGGTGCTCTTCCGGCCATGCTCACGAAAGAACTTCACTCCGGAGCAGAATCGTTTCTGCTGATTGGAGCTGGATTCCAGGCTGAGGCTCAGATGAGTGCTATGTGCATTGCCCTTGATCTGACTGAAACGGGTGTATTTTCGAGAACATATGATAAGGCGGTCAGTTTTGCGGATAGAATGAGTAAGGTCACAGGAACGAGTATAAAACCTCTAGATTCGCTTGAATCATTAAAAAATTACGAAATAATTACTACGGCTACAACATCTTCCGAACCAATATTTCAGAGAAAGGATCTGGGTGATCTATACCATGTAAATCTTATTGGGTCAAATATAAAGAGCAGGAGAGAAGTTTCCAGAGATGTTATTTCAGAATCAGATATTGTAATAGTGGAGGATTATGAGGAGGCATTAATGGAATCCGCAGAGATATCAGAGGTCAAAGACCTGCCTTCAATCATAAACCTGAAGGACTTCCTGACGGTAAAAAGGTATGCAAAAAGGATCGAAAAATCCGTTTTCAAAACCATGGGTCTGGGCATTGAAGATATTGCCGCAGCGCACATAGTAATGAAATCCATGGGCATTGTGTAATGTGAAAAGGAAATTGACTGGAAGAGATTTCATAAAATCATAATAATCCAATCTAAAAGAATTTAAGATTAGAACAAATAAAGAGATGTGATAAATCCTTGGTCTTCAGGACAGGTACCGGATTACGACAGGCTCAGAGAGGACTTTGGAATAGGTGATGTTCCAAAGGGCATATTTGACAGCAGTCTCTTCAGGCGCGGAATTATATTCGGCCAGCGTGGTCTTGAATATATTGAATATTGCATGAAGAATGAGATTCAATTTAATGCCATGACGGGTCTAATGCCTTCAGGAGAAATGCATCTGGGAAACAAGAGTGTAATGGATCAAATACTGTTCTATCAGTCATTAGGCGCCAAAATAACCATAGCAGTTGCAGATCTGGAATCCTATGGTACAAGAAACCTCTCACTGGAAAAAGCAAGAGATATTGCAATTAATAAATATCTTGTGAACTATATCGCCATGGGCCTTAAACCCTGCAGATTCTATTTTCAATCAGATTCTGCAAGAGTTCAAAGACTGGCTCTTATATTGTCAAACGAGGTTAATTTTAGCGAGATGAAGGCAATATACGGGTTTGAAAACAGTTCACCAATGCTACACATAAATTCCCCGCTTGTTCAGGTCGCAGATATACTTCATGTACAATCTCCGGAAATGGGTGGGCCATCGCCAACAATAGTACCTGTAGGAGCAGATCAGGACCCGCATTTGAGACTTACGCGGGATATTGCTAACAGGCACAGAGTATTCAACATTTCATGGGAGAGGGAAACTGTAAAGATTTCAGTTTCAGGTAAATACGACTCCAGGAAAATGCTGGATATCGCCAATGAAAAACTGCTTGAACTTAATTTTAAGATAGTATCCAGAAATGATAATTACAGGCTAATATCTGCAATGGGAGATATTGATAATAATGTCAGGCTTGATCTTGAACTGGCTCTAATTGAATCAAAATATAATGAGCATGCATTTATAGCACCATCAGCAACTTATCAAAAATTATTGACAGGCCTAAAGGGAGGTAAAATGAGTTCCTCAAAACCTGAATCACTCATATCATTGAATGATAAGCCTGAGGAAGCCGTAAAGAAGATTAAATCTGCCACAACAGGCGGCAGAGCTACAGTGGAAGAGCAGAGAATAAAGGGCGGAGAGCCGGATAAATGTCCTGTATTTGAATTATATTCATTCCACCTTTCTCCTGACGACAAAGATCTTAATGAGATACACGAAACCTGCAAGGCAGGAACACTTCTTTGCGGGCCATGTAAATCCGAGGCAGCAGAAAGAATGAGAAAATTCCTCGCAGATCTTAGCGAGAAGAGGAATGAGGCAATGGAAAAGATAAGCCTTTATGTTGGGGACGAATAATAATGCAGTGCAGTTTCTGCTCTGGAAAAGCTGTATTTGAGGCACGTTATAATGGAACAAATCTCTGCAGAGAACACTTTTTTCAGTCTGTGGAAAAGAGGTTCCGGCAGGAGCTTCGTGAGCAGATCAAATTTGACGGGGAAAAGACCAGAATTGCTGTTGCCATTTCAGGCGGGAAAGACAGTTCCGTTTTGCTTTATCTGCTCCACAAAACATTATCAGAAAGGCATGATGTTGAGCTGGAATCATTCACAATAGACGAAGGGATAGAAGGATACAGGAGCGAGGGATTAAAATCTGCCATGGAACTTTCCAGAAACCTTTCCATAAACCACCGAACAATGTCCTTTAAGGAATCATTTGGCCTTGAAATGGATGGAATAGTCAAGGGCGGCATTGAGGGAACGCCTTGCTCAAGGTGCGGACCCATGCGAAGGAAACTGATTAATGAAGCCTCTCTGAATATTAAAGCAGATTATGTTGCCCTGGGCATGAACCTTGACGATTATTCACAGAGTGTATTGATGAATGTCGCCAGGGGGGACCTTGAAAGAACACTCAGAATGGCTCCACACAGGAAGATAGATAATTTAATGATTCCTAGAATAGTTCCCTTGAGGAGGATATATGAAAAGGAGATCAAACTTTATGCAATTCTAAGGGAAATTCCGCATGATGCCGGATGGTGTCCCTATTCTGAGGCTGCTCAGAGAAACAAGTTCCGTGATATTCTCAATGAACTCGAATCAGTATCACCGGGAACAAAATTTTCAGTACTCAATTTTTCAGAAGCTCTCAGAACAGCTATTCATAATGATCAGGGATTGCCGGTGGGAAAGTGCTCCGTATGTGGTGGACCAACTTCGGAGAGCATTTGCCAGACATGCAGATTGATTGAAGCATAAAAACACATTTATGCGATCTTCTGAATGGCAAGTCACCAAGGCGTTAATCAAAATATGATGTTCGGATTACCTATTATGGAAAGAATAAGGGCCAGTGGAGGACCAGGCATCGAACCAAGATGGACATCAAGCTCAAAGGACGGGGTAGGCACTTCACTTTCCGGTCACAGTAAAGTCTGGTTTACGGTATCACATGGAATTGTCAATGAAATATACTATCCTAGAATAGATACGGCAAACCTACGGGACCATCAGTTTCTGGTATCAGACAAGGGTTTTTTCTCAGAGGAAAGACGGGATACATTTCATAAAACGGAGATGATAGATGAGAACACTCCAGCCTTCAAAATTACAAATACATGCAAATCAGGGAATTATTCTATTGAAAAGATCGTTTTCACCGATCCGGATTCAGATGTTCTAATAGAATCTGTAACATTTAAAAATCTTAAAAAATTGAATCTGAAAGTATATTCGCTTCTTGCACCACACATTAACAATTCGGGCTACGGAAATTCAGCCTGGGTTGGTGACTATAAGGGACATACCATGGTATTTGCAAAAAAAGATTCCATATTCATGGCTTCCTGTTTCAATATAAAATGCAGGAAAATATCATGCGGATATTCTGGTATCAACGATGGATGGCAGGATATCCGGAAAAACGGAGAAATGACATTCAACTTCAGTGAGTGCGACGATGGAAATATAGCAATAACATCTGAACTGGAAATACCACAGAATGGTAAATTTGATTTCTACATCGGTTATGGTACATCTCCAGAAGAAGCCGCTCTGAAAGTCCTGGTCTCCATGGAATCGGATTCACAACTAATTCTTCAAAAATATGGGAATGAGTGGAAAGATTATATGGAGAGCCTGAAAATAGATGAGAAATTATCAAAAAAATTCAGGCTGTACAAGAGGAGTATCATTGTATTAAAGTGTCATCAGGCAAAGGGTCAATTTCCAGGGGCAATAATCGCGAGTCTGTCAATACCATGGGGAAACACGAAGGGAGATAATGACATAGGAGGATACCACCTTATCTGGCCCAGAGATATGGTAGAGGCCGCAGAGAGCCTTCTAATTGCAGGCGACAGGGATGGTGCCCTAAGCGCTTTTAAATTTTTAATGGCCACTCAGGAAGGCGATGGTCACTGGTTTCAGAACTTATGGCTGGATGGAAAAAGCTACTGGAACGGAATACAGATGGACGAAACCGCGTTCCCCATAATTCTAGCATACAGATTATTCTCTCAGGGTATAATAGGAAAATCAGACGCACTCATTACAATGCTAAGGAAAGCAGTTCGTTATATAATCCTGAACGGCCCTGCAACTGATCAGGACAGATGGGAAGAGGATGGCGGTATCACGCCATTTACAATATCCGTTGAGATAACAGGGTTGGTTTGCGCAGGAAAGCTCTTTGAAGCCTTTGGCTTGAAAAGAGAGGCAAATTTAGCTGTGAGTTTTGCGGATTACATAAATTCCAGAATAGATGGTTCGCTATATGTGATGAATACAAACATCTCAAATAAGAGTTCAGTTGAAGGATATTATATGAGAATAACAGGGAGAAACTCCACTCATTCATCTAATGGAAGCGAACCAGTTTCCATTAAAAACAGGCCGGTAGAACACTCACAATTCACAGCTGCTGATCTCATATGTGTGGATGCTCCGGCCATGGTACGGTTTGGAATCAGAAGTGCGAAAGACGTAAAAATTCTGAATACTATCAAAGTTATAGATGATACCCTTTTGACCCAGACAAGAAGTGGTCCGGTATGGCATCGCTACAACCACGACGGATACGGTGAGCACCCTGATGGAAGTGCATTCGACGGAACAGGTATTGGGAGAGGCTGGCCTCTTCTGGTTGGTGAAAGAGGTCACTATGAAATAGCTAATGGAAATTTCGAGGAGGCTCAAAAGCTTCTTTCATCAATGGAAAAAATGACCAGCCCTGGAGGTTTAATTCCTGAACAGATATGGGATTCAGATGATATCCCGAAGAGAGGGCTTTTCAACGGGAAACCTTCGGGTTCAGCAATGCCTCTGGTGTGGGCACATGGTGAATATATCAAATTATGTCACTCCATAATGGATGGTAAGATTTCAGACCAGCTTGATTTTGTTTACAATAGATATGTTGGGTCAAAGGTTGAAGCACACATAAATTACTGGAACATGAGGTACCAGACTGGAAGGATAAAAAAAGGGGACGTATTAAGAATAGTTCTGGGCGAAGCTGCCAAAATACACTTTACATTCGATCAGTGGCTCAGTGCCAAAGACG
>JAKBRR010000125.1 GCA_021845325.1 Thermoplasmata archaeon | reverse complement strand
TTGAATGTATTGCAGCAGTGGCTGGGCCATTCATCTGTGTTCACAACATCCATATATACACAGATTACGGGGATGGATACATCGGAATTCATGGGGAGGGTGAGATGAGTGTTTGACAACTATCCAAAAAAATTTTTTAGAGAATGCGAGATGATCATTGAAAATGGTAAATTAACCCTCAAAGCTGGTCAGCAATGGACGAGCCCTATCTTTAATGCACAGAGAGGGTCAATTGCTCTTTTAGAAATAAATTCTACTCAAAGAGTATATTGGCGCTTAATTTCGCTAAGCACATACAACAGCCTCACCCTGAACCAGTCTAAATATCTTGATTTTCCCTTTGGTTCGGATAGGAGTCAAGTTTATGAGCCATTATTGATTGGGGCAGACCTCGAACTTTTATTGGTTCTTAGACTTAGTGTCTTCAATGAAAGCGCAGAAATCATGATCAATTTAGAATTAATTGGTCCTCCAAAATTATAGTGGGGAAAATATGGCTACTGAACCAATTAAAACAAATAAAGAAATAGGGAATATCACATCAACTGATAAAAATGTAAATGGATCTAAACTTAAGCGACACTATAACAAGATAAATGAGGCTATTGAGTACTTTATTGGAAGTTTATATAATTTTCTTAGGAGACCATTATCAAAACTCCTACTTGTCTTATGGATTATTATATTAGACATAGTGATTTTCTATCATTCAGGAGCACCCAATGGGTTTCGAGCTCTCGTTGCAGAGGGCACATTAGCCCTGGCATACGTAACTTATCTGCAAATGAAGAGAGATGAGGATACAAAGATAATTAAGTAATTTTTGCACCTTTTTAGCATTCTGTCCTACTATTAATTAAAACTTTAGTAACAGAATTTTGTGTTTATATTTCGGTGTTAATACATATATTCATATACTATCTGCTTCATTAGGATCTGTAAGAAAATGACTGATGAAGAGAATTTAGCTGGTAGAGATCAAGGCGACAAAAATATGATACAGGATGATGAATTAGACAAGACAAAAATTACATACAGGAGTTTAAAATCATTTGGCGAGAGGCAGGAATATACTTTGATAGCAGAGCTTTTAAGGAGAGGATATGATGTTTATAGACCTTTGGTGGACGATCAAGGAATCGACTGCATACTGAGAAGAGACATGAGCAATGGCCCACAATACGTAGATTTGCAGATTAAGTCCACCTCTAAACGAGTAAAACATGAAGATGCAGGTATGTTTGCAGGCCTACAAATAAGGGATCCCAGAGAAAACTATTTGTGGGCTTTCTATTCAGAATATATTGGAGCTACATGGGTAATCCCTTCATTAGAATTGGTCAGCATGGCATCCATGAACAAAACCGGAAAGAACATAGGCAAATATACTATAAATTTCGCCAAAGTAGTTAAAAAAGAGCCATTTAAAAGGGAAGAGTTTTCAAAATATGAAGGAGAAATGGGCTACAAGATCATAGACCAGACGTTTGTGAATATGGGGAGCCGTCACTACTGAAATATTGCGCAAAAACAAAATTTTTACAGTTTTTGCGTAATTACATAATTAAGTATTAACAATTGACGAAATATTCAGACACATAATTGGTTTAATCAAGAGGTCGATAAAAAATATTTAAAATTTATATCAACTATAAATTAAGCAAGTTATCAATTTTATTGGTTATTTAAAGCATAAGTTCCTTTCCTTGTTATTTTAAATTAAATACTTCTTAAACTAAACAAGATATCTGATTAATTTTTTCGATTTCAATAACAGAGAGAGGGATTTCTTTAAGTCTTTCTTCTCTCAAATACGGCGAAAAGAACATCAAAGATTTATGAATGTGGAATTAGGGATGTGTAGTCAATGGAGCCGCTTGCATTTGACCATACAGCTGCTTTCATTGTTCTTTCCTGTTTTGTTCCATAAACAAATAAGTCTCTCCTCTTGAGTGTGTTATATATATCAGATAAGACTCCCAATCCTCTTGAAGAAATCAGGAATGACTCTATTGGATTTATGAGTTGGGTGTACCCCCATAACTGACCCAAATCCTTTAGTGTAAGAAGTGCATCCTTGACCTCAACGAATACTAACTCATGATGTTTATGATTACTTAGGATCCCAAGGATGTCTATCTTTATATTAAGTAAATAGGCTTTGTTCAATTTTATACCGTATTCCCTAAGTATGTTTTCTAAAGTGTGAGACGATGACTTATAAGTGGTCTCAACGTGATACTGTGGGTATCGCTCCGTCAGATATTTATTCAGCCATTCTTCTATTGCGGGATAAAGATCACTCTCACTCATTTATCTCACTCTTTATATCCCAAATCCTTAGCGATCTGCTTCCATGAATCATAATGCTTCCCTCTGATTTGTAAGGGAATTGATGCATCATTTTCCATTGGATGGGGTGGCCTGGTCCGTATTTTTCCCTCTGTTTGCCAGTAGAATCTGTGGTGAGAATCCCTTAATGACATACCATTCCTGTGATTTCTTTCTTCCCATTTCTTTTTGTTCTCATTCGCTAGTTCCTTTAATCTCTCTTGCTTGTGCTTAATCCTGAACCCGACTGACGCAAACTCTTCTGCGAAAATCTTTATCTGATGTTCTTTTTTCCAAAAATACTTGTTTCCTTGGTTGTATTTTGTTAGCGTTGAATCCCTAAAATTAGGGTGTGCCCAGTCAATGTCCTGAACCGGAATGTCTACTCGTTTAAGCAGGTTAGCAATATCGACGACCAGCATCCAGTTGTCTGGAATCTCTATATAAACTCTATTACCTGATGGATCACCGTATGCAGCATTGCTAGATCTTATATGTGCCGTAACATCTGCGAGGCCTTTCAAAAATTCTTTTATAAGATAACTCGGATATGAAAATATATCCTGCGAAATTCTCATATCTTTATATGATGGCATGTTCCCGATCAGCTTAAGGATTTCCTTGGTTACCATATCAGAGTCACCCTTAGTGAAATTCAATATGGTTCTATGTTTAGAAGTATTAGTCTGAATTCTTGTATTGATAAAGGGATCAAGAGTTTCCTTAATATCCAAAACACTAGCCTGAACATAAAGTGATGCGTCCTTACCGTTTATCCTTAGGCTCTTATGTGGTAATTCTATTATGAATTGTGTGTTTCCGTCGTCTTTCCTCAATATCTTTCCTTTACCAACTATCATTCCCATAAGGTAACATAGCTGTGGCTCAGGAAACGTTCACTCACCCTCTGTTTTATTCTTTTGAAATATCAATATATATTCATGTACTTTGTTCACAACAAAGGAGTATGGATAACCCAAAGGTCTCATGCTGTTATACTCTTTCTGCCTATCCCATATTATAATATCTTTAAATTTGAAGCCAATATCCCTCATAAAATTAGAAATATCCGAATGGTATGGGAAGAAATCACTGCCTTTCCTGATATCCATTACTATTACCACACAGTAACCACCACCCCTTAGCACTGCATGAACCTTTGAAAAGACCTGAGATAATTTTGCAATGAAATTCTCATAATCTGAAATGTTACCTAAGTCTTCAGAACTGTCAGAATAGTTAATAGGTTCCTTTCTGTCAGCGCTCCTCTTTCTATTTAATATATCCCAGTAAGGTGGAGATGTAACGCAAAGATCTATGCTATTTTTTTCAACAAATGCCTCCAAGTCGACTGAATTACCATTATATAATCTCACTGGCAGCGAAGGATTGGAAAGTATTTCCAACCCCAACATTCCTATTCTTTTCTCTGCTTCCTCGAAGAACTTTTCTGACAGTTCAATCCCAATAGGTTCTCTGCCTTCAATTATGGATGCAATAACTGTCGACCCAGAGCCCATGAATGGATCCAATACCTTTTCTCCCGGGTTGGTTAGAATCCTTATCAGTCTCTGAGGCAATTCAACTGGGTATGAGGCGGGGTTGGTAACACCATAATCTATTGGTCCCTTTTTGATATCTCGCCAAATACTAAAAGAATATTTCAGCCACTCACTTCCGCTCAATGTGTTAAGTTTTTGCTTCACCATCTAATTTCACCACATACTTTTCTTGGATAATGTTTTATTCATAACTGTCTCTATCACATTGCGCTGTTCGTCTGTGACTCCATACAGGCTATAAACTAATTTATCAATTTCATCTAAAATCAATTTAAGGTTCCTGTTATCTTTATTGATATTCTTGGCAAAATTGATTAGTCTTGATGTTTCTTCTCTTTCTGTATCCCAGATTAGAGGTAACTGATGCAAATAAGAACCATCCACGTGCATTGTTAATTTAGACCCTGAGAAAACATACTGTGAAAGGAAAAAGTTCATTAATTTTGAATTTAAGAGAGCATAAACATATACCAGTTTTTCCTGATCTTCTATGAATATATTAGATACAGTTTCTGCCGTTGGTATTCCTTGCATATCCAAATAGGAAATTAAACCAGATTCAGATGAATAAATATTCTGTGTAACAATTTTAGGTTTTCTTAATTGTGACAACTTTGATTGCAAGAGTGAAGAGTCATTTACTATTGTAAGGCTCTTGAGATTTAGTTTAGTTATATCCTTACCCCTGATGAATGCGTTACAGGGCACAGCACTGTCGGTGTGGTAAGGTATTTTCTGAAAATCATGTTTTCCTAGTGATATCCCTCTAAATACGACCAATTCTGATGCGTCTAATAATTTACTCCTTCTCTTTATAAATTCATTAAGTAACAAGTATGATTGGCCGTTTGCCATTGTTGGTAAAACCCCTATTAAATTGAAGTAGTTTTGTCTAACCTTGAAAGAATTTTCAGAGTGGTATAGCGGTTCTCTTGAAATAGTTGAGAATTCAATGGATGAGTTCTTCCTGGGCTTATTATTTTTAATGAACAGAATTATCTGTTCACCTCTAACTTCTTTGAACTTTATGCCGATGTCAATAATTTTAAGTATTGTGAAGTTTTTCAACAGATACGATCTGAATTCTTTGTATCTACCAACGTAAAGAAGTGTCTTGGGTAATACAAATGCAAGAATGCCCCCCTTCCTTAAAATTTCAAGTCCCTTGAGGATGAAGTTTATAGGGATATTTTTTGATGTTTTTGCAATTTCACTATGTGTACTATTCATAAAGATTGGTAACTTCTTATTTTTAATATTTAGATTGAATGGAGGATTACCTATTATAAAGTGAAATCCACCACTTTCTATAATTTTAGAGAATTCAACGTTATTCACGTGCTTATTTACTGATTCGAATATAAAATCATCATTAATGAAGTGATTTGATATTTCCTCTTTATCGGCACATTTCAGCAAATTAGAAATGGCATTAACTGTAAAGTCAATAGCTCTTTTGTCTATGTCTATACCATATATTTGTTTTAAGTTATTAGGAATTACACTTAAGTTTCGGAGGAATAATGGGAATATGAATGACCCACAGCCACATGATGGGTCAAGAATGTAAGAGTCTCTATCAATATCTAGACTATCCAAAATATATTTTACAATGTGATAATCTGTATAATAAGCTCCAAGATCTTTCTTTTCGATACCCAATAATGATGGATGTTTCTCAACATTGGAAAAGTAACTTTTAAGAGTTAAATCCTCCACAAAGTTATTCATTTTGCCACCTTTTATGTGTAGGGTTTGCCATCTTATTTAGACTTACCAATTTGGTATTTGCATATTTCACTACTTTAACTTTGCCAGCAGCTGATAATATATCAACATATTTTCCAACTGTATTTTTTGATAATGATGTCTTCTCTGATATTTGTGTTATATATAGCGCTTCACTTTCAAGCGCTTTAAGAATTTTCTCGGTAATTTCTATATTAACCATTTCAAATGATACCTGATGATCATCATTATATTTAAATTTATTTGACTTACAAAAATATCTTATAAATAAGTCATACATTTAGTATCAAAAGTAACATTTAACCATATTCCTAACCTTAGAGAGAGATTATTGAATCGATTTGAAAAGGCATCAAGAATGGCGTTTTAATATAAACCCAAACCCCTCTTAAGTATTCAGAGCTTTTTTTC
>JAKBRR010000124.1 GCA_021845325.1 Thermoplasmata archaeon | reverse complement strand
TGGGAGTTATGGGGGTATAATGATCAAAAGTACCTTACTCCTAACTTTAGGTAGTTAATACTATCTAATATTTTTTAGGTTTCTTCTAAGTATGGGTAAATTTAGTTAGCACCGTCTCATAATATTTCATCGATAAAAACTTAATTTCGATAGAGCGCTTTCTAAAATAGCCGGTTAATTCTTTTTACTCCATATTATGGAAGTAGGAATTAGACTGTTCTATGGGAAGGTGTGGAATTTAATATGAAAAAAGAGAAACGGGCATATCCATAAAGGACATTACGAAGGAATTGGGTTTAAGCAGATTTATTGAATAAAATTAAACTCAGAAAAGTTATCATTCAGCGTAACCAAATTTATGATAGCCTTCACGAAATGCAAACGTTGCAAATTTAAAGGACTGAAAGCGGATAAATTTGAATAAGTATTCACATTAATAATCGGCAGAAAAATCTGTATATAGTTTGACAAACTCGGGTTAAGGGATAGATTTTGAGTAATAACGAATACCAGAGAAGGGAAATTTACCTCGTTCGTCATGGTGAAACAGACTGGAATAATGATGGAAGGTTTCAAGGGCATGTTAATATACCCTTAAATGAAAAGGGCAAAATTCAAGCTCAGGAGGCATATGAAAGGCTAAAAGCAATTAATTTTGATTTAATCTATTCGAGTGATCTTGAGAGGGCTGCTGAAACTGCCCGGATCATAAATGCATATAGAGAAATTCCAATTCGTTATGATCAAAGATTAAGGGAAAGGGATGCAGGCAAATATTCCGGCCTTACCCTTTCGGAAATAGCCAAAATTAAAGGCGTTGATCTTACAATTTCAAAATATGTGAGCGACGATATCCTTGAGGGAATTGAACCATTATCCCAACTCATATACAGAGTGACTGAATTCATTGATCATCTGATGAACAGTAAATTCAAGAGATGTCTAATCATAGGGCACGGAGGCTCACTTTCCATTATTGCAAGTAATCTAACCGGTATTCCTTTCAAAGAAATGATGTTCAGGAACTGTGGAATTAAAAAAGTAATAATGGAAGATTCTCATGGTCTCCTTGAAGAGGTAATATAGTTGAAATATTCAAGAGATAATGATTATATTGTTCTGAAGGTAGAGACAGGGGATTCTGTTATAGATGCAATCAGGAACATGATAGAGAAGGAAAAAATTTCCTCCGGTCTAATCCTTTCTGGTATTGGAATGATAAGTAAGGCAAGAATCGGCTACTTGAATGGTGAAAAGTATGTTGAAATGACATTTGATGAGCCAAGGGAAGTGGTTTCATTTTCAGGCTCCATAGCAGAAAACGATCCAATTCTCCATATACATGGCTCATTTGCAGATATTCATCATAATATTTCAGGAGGTCATTTCTTTTCCGGTACTGGTTCGCCAATGATGGAAATATCAGTTAAGGTACTAAGCAAAGCAAGAATTATTAGAAAGAAGAATGAAAAAAGCGGGTTGATGGAGCTCGATTTTCCCTAAGACAGAAATTCTGTAAGGAAATCATCAGCCCATTCCGGCTTATCTTTGAGGTTTTCAAAAATATACGGTTTATCATCAAGGCTTAATCCATATTGAGAAGGTTTTACCTCCAGGTGTAGATCTACAATGAATTTTTCAACCGCAGCCCATGGTTCCATGTTGGCATATTCAGTATTTGCAATGGCAGATTCAATTTCTTTAACTTCCTTCTTATAATAGCGGGAATAATATTTCAGGGCCAAAGGGAGTGTCATACAGGACGTTACGCCATGAGGTATTTCCCACTTGGCTCCAATAACCTTACCCACATTGTGGCTGATCCCCATTTTTGAATCAAACACGTCAAAGTATGAATACCAGGCAGCCTTAAAACATTCTAGCCGATTTTCATCATCCTTTCCCTGCAGGTTATTGAACAGTTTTTCTATGGCTTTAACTGCCATAATCCCAGCTATCTCACTCTCCCTGTTGGAGAACATAGTCTCGATTGCATGATCAAGTGATCTTATACCTGTCGATCTCCAGAGTTTATCAGGAGTTTCCCTTGCAGCATCGGGGTCAATGAAGATTATTGATGGTGTTATTGCTTTGTCCCTGACACCATTCTTAACTGAATCAAAGGTATAACCGGCAATGTGGGAGAATTCTGAAGCAGAGAGCGTGGTTGGTATTACCAGATGAGGTATGCTTACATCATAATAATGCCTCAACATCTTTGATGAATCTATTACACTGCCACCTCCCACCGATATTAACACATCACAGTTGTTGTTTCTATATGCCTCAATGGAATGCTCAATTTCTTCTATGGGAGAATGCTGGGTAATATCAGAGAATACAACATAGTCAATACCAAGAGTGTTCACAATTGAGGCAAAAAATTTTGATTTTGAAACGGAACTTCCGGTCACAATAAGAGCTTTTTTTCTTTTCAGTCTCTCAATTTGGCTGTTTATTGACGATATGGAATTCTTTCCGTATATGACTCTGTCAATGGGCAAATAATTGAATTCATTCATTTTTGAAACCATGAATCCATATAATGCGGGTCTTCCACTTCTTTCCCTGTCTTTGTAAGAACCAGCGGTTCATAAGATTCCACCATAACCGCTACCTCGTCAGTGCCCTCTTTACCGATTGCTGCCTCTACTGTTCCCGGCTGTGGTCCATGTATAATGCCTCTCACGTGTACTGTAACTGATCCCTCTTCTATGCCTTTTCTGCTCATGAAATTTCCTGATGAATAAAAGAGAACTTCATCCACATCTATATTGTTATGATAATAGGAAATGGGTATGCTCCTTGGATGAAAATCGAATTTTCTGGGAAGGAATGTTCCAACCATGAACCCCTTTCCTGAAAAAGTTTCATGTATTGGTGGCGGCATATGCAGTTTTCCAACAATGGGTGCCATATTATGAACGCTGATGGCAAAGGGATAAAGATAACCATCCCAACCTACCACATCCAGAATAGATTTGTCTCTCTCTTCAATCATGTAGTAGTCATCATATTCTATGTATACCTTGAAATTCTGGCTCCTGTTCGATGGATCTCTAAGTTCGGGAACGCGTATGTCTCTGCTATAGTATGGTGTACCTTCTTTCAACTGACCATATTTATTAAGGTATCTTGAGGGTATATCCATATGTTCTCTTGACTCTATTATGAAAAAGTAGGAGTTATTGGTAACAAGGCGGAACGTGGTACCCCTTGGCACAAAAACATAGTCGCCCTCTTTATAACTCAATTCCCCCTGCGGCGATACGAGAGTTCCATTTCCTTTCTGAACAAAAAGGAGGATATCAGCATAAGAATTTCTATAGAAATCTTCAGAATTCATTGTGACATTGGCAATGCCAAGTCTCAGTTTCGAATTTGACAGAATGAATTTCCTTGAATCCAGGAAGCTTCCATCAGTTTTTATTTTTCCAGCTTTAATATGCATATGTTTTGTAATCTCTTCCGGAAACTCATCCCTGTGTTTTTCTCTTTTAGTTATGGATTTGACCCTTGTAGGCTCATTCAGATGATATAAAAGAGAGTATGCACCATCGAAGCTGTCTTCTCCGAACAGTTCCTCCTTCAAAATTTCATCCTTTCGATCATATGTGTGCCTGCTTTCCGTTAATTTTCCCTGTTTGACGTAAAACACCATTAAATCACCTTATTCGACAGATTACCAAGAATTGGGGACTGCATTAAAACTTCATCGTTTTTCTGAATCCACCTGGGTTTTTCCTGAGGCATTTCAGTGATGCAACCCCCTGGCATTGTACCTGTCATTATAATGTCCCCTGCTTTTAACTGAGAAGACATTGAAGCATAACTTATCAACTTCTCAACAGGCCAGTAGATTCTTTTTAGATTTGATTCACCAAAGAGGTGACCATTAATTTGGGTCTCTACAGGTATGTCAAATTTGCCATTTTTTATGAGTGGTTTGAGATCCTTAAGAGTGACAATGCAATCTCCTATACCTGTTCCAAAATCCTTTGATTTTGACGGACCAAGACCTATTTTCATTTCCCTGCGCTGAAGATCCCTGGCGCTCCAATCGTTCATAAGTATCATGCCAAATATATGATTGAGAGCATCTTCTTCTGAAATATCTATTCCGCTTCTTCCAATTATAATTCCAATTTCCATTTCAAAATCAAGTTCTTCAGTGAAAGAAGGGTATTTGAGTGATCCTCCATGTGGTATTAAGCCACTGTTTGAGGTGTAATAGTAAGCTGGAATCTTATACCATTCCGGTTCCATGTCAAGGCCTCTTCTCCTTCTGGAATTTTTCACATGATCTTCAAAGGCATAGAAATCTCTTATCTGTCCGGGATATTTTAATGGAGAAAGATATGAATCAATCTTTGTGATTATGTATGAATCCTTAAATGATGTATCCGATGGTTCATTTTCAGTAAATGCCTTAAAGAAATCCCTTTCCAGATGTTCTTCAGAGATATCGAATATTTTTGTGGCGTCATATGCTTTGTTTTCCCTGAAAATAACTGTTACCACTCGATCGTTGGAGATTATTCTTCCTATTCTCATATGGTATCAGCTTAAAGGTTTCCTCTCTTAGCCTGTTCTAATTCAATAGACTGGAAAAGTGATTTGAAGTTTCCCTTTCCAAAGGATGTGGCGCCTCTTCTCTGTATAACCTCATAGAATACTGTAGGTCGGTCTCCCACTGGCTTTGTGAATATCTGTAAGAGATATCCATCATCATCTCTATCTACCAGAATATCAAGTTCCTGAAGTTTGTCAATGTCTTCCTTTATTTTCCCTACCCTGTCTTCCAGCGTTTCGTAATATATCTTTGGAGTTGAGAGAAATTCTATGCCCCTTGCCTTCATATCCGCAACTGTTTTTATTATGTCATCTGTCTCCATGGCAATATGTTGCACACCTGGTGAATTGTAATAATCAATATATTCCTGAATCTGGGACTTCTTCAAACCTAAAGCTGGTTCATTTATTGGAAATATTATTTTTCTGTTATTGTAATGAACAACCTTCGACCTGAGGGCAGAATATTCAGTGCTTATGTCCTTATCATCAAAGCTTATGAGCTGGTCGAAGCCAAAACCTTTAGTGTAATATTCAACCCATTGATCCATTTTCTTATCCTCCACATTTCCAACGATATGATCTATTTTTTTTATGCCGGTAGGTTTGATATCAGGGGATTCGATTTCCTTAAATCCCGGAGGGAGCTCATCCTCGTATTCACCATAATCATTGAGAGAATGGAGTGTTTCCCCAAATGATTTTGAAATTGAGCTGTAAAGGGTTCCATTATCTGTTTTTATCTTTTTAACGGGGCCGTGCTTAACGACGCCTCTTCTGTCTATTTCAGCAATGGTTTCATTTATGTCTGGAACTTTCATAGAAATATCTCTAACACCGTCTCCATGAATCCTGGTATGTTCTATTATCGGAGATGTTGGAAATAGTGTATTGGTGAAAATGAATTTTATATCTCCCTGTTTCAAAAGGTAAGAGACTCTGTCTCTGACTCCTGTTTCCGGTCCGGAATACCCTACAAGTTTAAATCCTAAACCATATTGGTGAAAATAACTCCACTCCTTAGCCGATCCAACGTAGAATTCCAGTGTGTCTACAGAGTCTAAAATCTTTTCCGATGCCATAGAATAAAATCTCATGAACTATAATAAGTTTATCTAGAATCGGCTCTGCACCGTGCTACAGAGTGTCTTGGTACAAAATATATAAGTATAAGTTATACAAATAATAAAATATTTGATTAAATATAATGTTAAGGAATATACAAACGTAAACTTGAATAGAAGATTTATTTCTATGATGCTTTAAGGACAGTCTAAGGTATGACATAACCTTAATTGTCACCGAATTTTTATGTCACTGCAAATTAATAACCATTGCTGATACTTCAAAAATACTTCTTAAATTGGAAAATGACTTTTTTATGTTTCAGTGAATTTTACAATTATATTAAAAAATGAGGCATTATTAGATTCATCTCCATGAATTGTAAAGGGAAATTACCTCTTTCAAACGTGGAGTTTTGATC
>JAKBRR010000123.1 GCA_021845325.1 Thermoplasmata archaeon | reverse complement strand
GAACATTATGTATCCATCCATAAGGAAGGCTAAGGAACTAGGGTCAATAAGGGAGGAGATCGATAATTCAAAATATCCTCCCAGAACGGTTTTGCATCTTACTGAAAAGGGAAAACTTGTGGCCAAGAAACTGAAAGAGATTGAAGAAATTCTTAAGGAGAATGGGTCATGAAGCCGTTTTCTAATAAGATTAACATTCCGCTGTTGGTAATTGCAATTGGATTGCTTGGTTACTTTATTATTGCACTTACGACAATTCTTACTGGAGTTGCACAGCTTGTTGGTCCAGTCTATCCACTCTACATCAGTATAGGGATTCTTATACTGAGTATCTTGGGGATAATAGCATCTATTAATGCAAGGGGAAAATGGGAAAGGAACCACAAAGAAGGAGCAGTTTGAAATATGAATAAATTAAAGGCTGGCAAAACTGAACTCAAAATATTAGAGTCGTGTGCTAGGGCAACAAATAAATCTGCATGTATGAATGTAAAAGAGGCAAAAGAAATAGGAGATGAGAGTTGGAGTGAATTTGAGGCTACCTTTGTTGCTCTGTTATATCACGAACTAATAGAATCTGGCGTTGATTATTGGAGAATATCCCTAGAGAACAAGCCTAACACTGACAATGAAAAGCATAAAGACAAAAAAATAGACCTTTGGGTAGAAACGGATGAGGATATAACCTACATGATCGAGGTCAAGCTCATTATATATAAAGAAAAGAGTGAAGGTTTACGGCGAATGAACTCTATGGCTGGTGTGAGGGGAGACTTGGATAAACTTAAGGAAATTATAAAAAATAACCCGTCCGTCAAAGGGATAGTTATTGGGGCTTATACTGGAAAAGCTGAGGTTAAACTTAAAGAAATAATAGAAAAAATTGACGAAGATACAAAATCCTACTTAAGCGAAAATCTAAAATTGATTGTCAGCACATCAAAGGAATGCAAATTTTTGTAAGAGGGGATGATAAATATAACTAGTAAATTTGAAAAGAATTTGAGGGAGAGTTGCAAGTGTGCCGCTGATTATCTAAGAAAAAACATAAAGGGTATAATGACGCCATTGGACTAAAGGGAAAAGAAAGATTGTACAGTGGTGAGCGGGAATTTGTTGCGGAGGTTTATAGAATTCTAATCGAGATGGAACCGTCATATAGAGATAAGCTTTTTTCTGAGGCTACGGGACCAGGAATGGGTGATGATAAAAAGAAAGTGACTCCGGACCTTGTTTACAGAAATGGAAGAAGTGAAAACTTCATGATTGAATTAAAGGCTCCAGCAAATAATAGGGCTAATGGCTCAGCATTACCCTGGAAAACTGACAGCGATGCTATAGATAGTGATTATGAAAAATTACAAGAAAATTACAGTCAATTTGATTCAAAGTTCCTAGTCATTGCGTACTTGGGCGATCCAATACTTGAAAACGGAAAAGAGTTTCCGCTGGAAGATTTAAAAAAAATTGGTTGAGAATAAATTTCCAG
Source organism: Thermoplasmata archaeon (assembly GCA_021845325.1). The sequence continues at coordinate 4,591 of JAKBRR010000123.1, read as the reverse complement.
ATAAGGAGAAAATAAAGGTGATTCTTTTCTGACGCAAAAGGAGGAATATTCCATCACAAGGCTTCCATGCAATATTATTAGACTTACAGGAAAAGGTAAAGTCGTTGCTCAGAAGCTTAAAAAGATTGGAGATATTTTGAAAGGGTGAGTAGGATCAATCAAATAAATTGCTATTATAATGAAGGGGACTCCATAAGATCGCTGGAAGCCTGTGATTCCGATAGCAATTATTATGGCGAAATGTTTTTTATGTAAGAGAACAAGCACGTATTAAAATTTTTTAGAAATCCAGATGGAACATTAGGCAAGGATTCTTTATCTGAATACTTTGATTCATTTTCTCAAAAATACCCGCTTTTCTTTAAGTCAAGTCCTTCTATAATTCTTATTCATTATTAATATGTTAGAAATTTCATGGTAACTGGGGGATTTTATCTCAAATGAAGGAGTAAAAATTTGGTATCACGATTCGCCACAGTATTGGACCCATGCTCATTATGACGAATATTTTCCGAAGGTAGAATATTATAATGATTTTGCAAAGAATGCAAATGACGGTAAAATTATCCTTGGTAAACCTTGTGAAGTTAAAGCCACCAGCCATTACAAGTATCTGGAGCTCAAAGAAGACAATGCCGCAGCAGTATCTGCCATACTCAATTCTTCCCTGTTCTACTGGTGGTTTGTGATAAAATCAGACGGGAGAGATCTGCTTTCGGATCATATAGTGTCCCTTCCCATTAATCTGGATGTAATAGAGAAGAAAGTTATGAAATCACTGAAGAAAAAGGGTATAGAATTGATGAAAGACTATGAAAAGAACAGCAACATAAAAGTAAATATCAGAAAAGGAGGATATTCAATTAAGATCATGGAAATCATACCCAAAAGATCCTATTCAAAAATATCGGAAATAGACAGACTTGTTGCAGAAATTTATAATTTTACAGATAAAGGAGCAGAATTTATAAGAGACTTTGATCTTAATTTTCGCCTTGGGGAGAACTCTTACCGGGAAAATGAGGACATTGAATGAAATGATGTTTCATATTGTCTGATAAGCTAGGAACATGAGAAAACGGCGTATATCTAAACAGAATTCGATGGAGAGGATATATATCGACGTACTAAACAAAATACAATGAGGTTTTCCAAAAACCACCACCGAAACACTTTTTCATGATTTCATGATCAATATGCATGAATCTGCTGCAGTCAAGTTTTCCGGAATGGTACAGGGAGATCGAGTCACTTGGCGATCCTCTCACTGGAATATCAGATCGCATTGACTTTGAAAGGATCAGGCCAATACTGTCTGATCTATTCATGAATGACACAGAGAAGGGCGGAAGACCAAATTATGATCCTTTACTTATGGTCAAGATTCTACTATTGCAGCAATGGTACAATCTCTCCGATCCACAGATAGAAAGGGAGATCAGGGATCAGATCATGGCCAAACGAATCAGAATAAAGAAAGGCACAATGCAGGATGCATCATTCATTGAATCAGACAGGGGAGAATATGGCAAACCCAGGGGAGAGGATGCAAATACACGCAGATCTAAAGATGGCACATCAGCAACAAAGAATCATGAAAAGCACTTCGGGTACATGTCACATGCTCTTGTGAACGAGATCAAGATCATTGAAAAACTATCAGTAACAACTGCGAATGTCCATGATTCTCAGATTGATCTTTCAATGCCGGGAATCATATGCTATCGTGATAAGGGATATTTCGGATCTGAATGCAAAGGAATCAACGGTACAATGGATCGTGCAGTTAGAGGTCATAAATCACCGGTTAGGAGTATAAGAAGGAATCTCCGCATATCCGGCATCCGATCAGAGGTGAAACATCCATTTGCATTCTTCAAGGGGATGTTCCACTTCTTCCATGTAATGGTGACATCAGTGCAGAGGGTGAGGGTGAAGACCTATCTCACAGCCATGTGCTATAATCTCATGAGATCAAGATATCTTGACCGGATAGTGTAAGCCATCGAAATTTATAGAAAATACAGGGAAAAACATGGTGAAGTTCACCATGTTTCATTGTTATGCTGTGATCATGAGCTAATTTTACCGCGTTTAGGGAAGACATCGCACTAAATCAGATGGTTTTGAGAAATTCTCCTAATACTTCAAGGGCTACTACCTTATATAATCTATTCAGATAGTTCAAGATTTAACCTTGGACAAGTTAATATTCGAATTAAAGATGTGAGTAAAGAGAGAATGAGAATTAATGAAATATCCATAGAAAATTTCAAAGGTATTGATTCTCTGAAATTTCAACCAAGGCTTTTAAATGTCATAGTAGGAAGAAATAATACTGGAAAAACTTCAATCCTAGAGGCAATGGCCTTAGTGCTGAACTCAGACTTTATAGAAAAAAACTACTCAGAGACACCTTCGGCCATAATTAATTACTTAGTAGATTCCTGCACAATAAAAGTCTCATTAATCAATGGAATAGAAGAAAAAAGAGTTATTAAGATTGAAAAAATGAACGCGCAAGAAATTGTTGATGAAATGACAGCTGCGGTCTTGAGAAATATTCAAGTTTTGCAATCAGAATTAAAAGAAATTTACGCTCGCAGACTTAGGGACGAGGCCATAACTGCAAAGAAACGAAGGTCTTTCGTTGAAATGGATGCTTCAGAATTTCCAGAACTAGTTCAGGAAACCGTTGAAGAAAAGATGTCTTCGGATACTATAAAGGTGCTTTGTCAAGAAAGTATAGTTTTGCATCGTGGAGATAGCCAATATTTTTTCTTTGGCGATGAATTTAGACATTTACAAGATGACATCACATTTGCCATAACTAAAAAGCTTTTGAGAGGGCGTTCGGAACTAGATGTTAGATTAATTCGAACCTCATTGCTTAGGTTTCATTCGGGTCTCGTTACTCGTGTCGATGCCAATAATTCCTCAGCAATTACAAAATACAACGAGGTAACGCTTGTAAAAGATCCTTTACGTTACCTCAAAGGAATATTGGAAAAGGAAAAAGGAAAACAAGAGCTAGCCTTGGAAATTGAAGGGATTTTAAAGGAAGAAAAAATATTGCCTAATCTCAGGAGATTCGATTTCACAGAAATCGTCTTCGAAACTGTCAGTGGAATAAAGTCTGTTAGCTTCAATAGAATGGGCGAGGGCTTTCAAACACTCGTGGCAATATTGACGCTGCTAAAGTCGATTAATAATTCTAAAACAATTTTTCTCATTGAAGAACCGGAAGTGCATATGCACCCAGGGTATGTTATCGAACTGGTCAAATACCTTGCTCAAGTCTCTGCCGCGTTAAATGTTCAAATTTTCATCACAAGCCACAGTTATGATCTAATTCAGTCTCTATTGGAAGATAGTTACCCTGAGCAACTGAAATTATTCTTGAAAGAAAATCTCTTGTTGCTAAGACTCACAAGGGTTGAGGATACCGTAATTGGTGAAAGCATCGGCTATGATGAAGGGAAGAGTGATATTTCAGATCTGCAACTCGATCTCAGAGGAATTTAGTTGAAAGTGCTAATTTTAGCTGAGGGATGGAATGATGAGGTATTCCTCAAGGAAATTATTTCTAATGCCACTCATTTGAGTATAAGTCCGTTTTTTTATTCTAACAACGGAATAAAGACTGAAAAGAAAGATCAGGAAACGGTGATGTTAAGGAAATATTGCAGTAAGAATAATTACTATAATTTGTTTGTCAAGGAAGAAGGCGGAAAAGATTTTGTCTTACGTCTATTTACAAATATAGTGATAAATTTTCTAGTTCTTCATAAAGACTTATGTTTGATTGTTCTATTCGATCACGATGGTAGAGATCCAGAGACAGAGATTCAGAAAATTAGGAATGACTTAAAAGCAAAGACTGGAAGTAAGATCGCTTTTGAATCATCGAGTCCTATTCATAAGATCTCAGATGGATTTAATAGGAGAGACTTTTCATTGGTCCAACTTAGGGGGACGAAATCTTATGATATTGCTTCTTTTTCCTTTGCCACCTTTGATACTTCCTTAGAGGGGGTTGTGTCGAAGCATTATTCAAAACCAGAGGAATACCTATGTAATAGTGATTTTAAGGAATTTGCTTCAACCATCGATATCAAAGATATAATCCCATGCTTATCTGAGTGAAATTATATTCAAATATTATTCACAGATATAGTTCTCGTAATGTTTGTTTCTAGGGTTAACTATAGAAGACCATGAGATTTTAGGCTAGGCATTAATCACTTACTTCAGCCATTTTACATAATCGGTATGCCCAGACCGTCAATTAGCTATACCCCTTATAAGAACTTTCCGGTAAATGTGCTCATGCCTTGCATGAGACATCTCATGTATCAGAGTGTGAAGAACGTTCACATCCTCTCCTGGTATTTTCATGACAACAGTCTTCTGGCCTTCTCCGGAGTGGGCAGTGTATCCCCTTGCACCATTGTTAATTGGAGATTCTTCAACAGTGTACTGCGCTTTGGCAATCTTCTTCAGGGTATTGTACAGAGTTGTGGCCTTGACATCCTCCTTAACAGGTTTAGTCTTTCCCGGAATCACTGATGTCTGGGATGTGTCATAGACC
>JAKBRR010000122.1 GCA_021845325.1 Thermoplasmata archaeon | reverse complement strand
AACACTTAAGAAACATTGATTTAATTTACATTTTATGAAGAGAAATCCGTTCAGCAAGGAATACAACTCGGGAAGGAAGGATCAGTTCGACGTGGATTATGCCATATTCAAGAACTGTGCTGAGGAAGCTCAGACAAAGGAGGAACTTGTGGAAATGATGGAGAAGAAGTTCAATTACGTGATATCCAAGATAGCGGATGAGAATGCAAAGGAGCTGCTGGAGGATATGCAGCTGCTATAAGAAAAGAATAAAATGAATCTATGTTAGGAGGTATCTGTAAAATCTCTTATTTTACTGCCATAAGATCTTTATATAATAGGTGATATTACAGTAATGGAAGTTCAAGAACAAATAAAAGAGATGAATGACGTTTCTCATCTCCCTTCTTACATTAACAATTCATTTAAAGAGAAATTCGAAGAAAGCATTAACATTTTAGAACAACTTTACAAAAAGAACAAGAGATGGATTGTTACTTATTCTGGTGGAAAGGACAGTACGGCCCTTGTTGTTCTCTCATTATACATGAAAACAGTCCATCCGGATATCGACCTGAATATTACCTATGCTGATACAATGATGGAGATCCCTCAGATGGCCATTGTTGCAAAGTCTTTTTTGGAATCAATAAAGGAGAGGTATCCTGCCGCAGTGAAAATAGTAACTCCTGAATTGGAAGACACTTACTGGGTTAGGATGATAGGCAGAGGTTATCCTCCCCCAGGACCCAGATTCAGGTGGTGTACTCCAAAGATCAAGATAAAGCCTTCCAGAAAGCTCCATGAAGACAGTGGCTTATTCATCACAGGCTTGAGAATGGGGGAGAGCCAGCAGAGAGACATAAGGCTGAAAAGTTCATGTCTGAATGGTGGGGCAAACGAATGCGGCAGTGAAGTATGGGTGAACCAGAAGGGAATAGATGTCGCAGCTCCAATTATACACTGGTCGGCAGAAGATGTATGGTATTTCCTCATGATGCCTGGAAGGAAAGCAGTTGCTGAGACTCAGCTCGTTGTTGATCTGTACGGAAACACTTCTATGAGATTCGGATGCTGGATGTGCACTGTTGTAATGAAAGATAAAACTATGATTGCTTTGGCCAAGTCCGGAGATTATAAGGTCAAGAAGCTACTGGAATTCAGGGAATGGATAGTTGAAGAATGCAAAAAGCCAGAGAACAGGTATTTCAGAAAGGATGGAAGAAAGGGGAGACTCAGGATAGAATTCAGGAAGGAGATATTAGCTAAACTTGAAAGACTACAAATGTCGCTTGACATTACCCTTATTTTAGAAAATGAGATCAAGGAATGTGAGACGCTCTTGGTGTCAGAGAAATATGGTGATTATAAAATCTGAAATTAATCACCTTCAGTATTTTCATAGATAGAGTATAACTCTCTCATAAACTCCTTTCTTTTTTCTAAATCCTCAGGAGCCCAAGTTGCAGCGATTGCAAAAATGCTTTGCCATATTTTGGATCTTGGACCTTTAAATCTCGGCATTTTTATTACAGCACTTTCTTCATTTTCATCGATAGTTATTAATCCAAAATCATCGAGTGTAGTAGTTTTTTCAAAAGTGATCGTTCTCATTCCAAGATTATCTTGAACTATTTTTTTAGTTAAGGACGTAGGATCCTTCAGGTCTACCTTTTCTTTTCTCTTCTCAGCTGTCCTTGACTTAATTTCTGGTATTATGCCTTTTTCAGATGTAAACATGTCACTTAGGTTTTTATAAAAATCTATATCACCGCTTTTTAATTCACGATCAAGTGCTTTATCACCTCCCTGTTCCTTGACAGAGAGTTTTCTCTCTGATTCGGCTAATAAAAGTCTATATGCTGAAGTTGCTTCCCGTGATTTTTCTTCTTGGCCTTTAAGAGTACTATCCAAAAAACTTCTGAAATATTGATATGTTCTTGATCCCTCAAACAAACTCTCTCTATCAAGGTTTACGATGCTTTGAAAACCTTTCTCCAAGTAAATTTCTATCATCATTTGATGTAGAACTACTGGATTTTCTGTATAAAGACGAAGTTCATCCTTAAAATAATCACCTATAGAGACTCCATACACCCTCGTTAATACGCCTCTAAATTCATGTGGCAATATTCTGCTATTCTGGTGATATACATATCCCCTTATCAAAGTATCAACTTTATCACCAGGTTCATTTTCAATCTGATTCTCGATGGGACCTATGAAATACACTTTAGGATCCAATTGTTCAACACCTTTGTCTCTTAGATCACTTTTCGAAGGATACAACAAAGGTTTGTAAATCTTAAACTCATTCCTAATTTCTGTATTGTCGCTTTCTTTTATTATAAAACTTACCATAACAGCAAAATTTACATCCTTAATGCTTTTTTTCAATAATAAATATCTTTCATCATCTGTTCCAGGTACCTTGTACTCTTCTCCGTTATCTTTAGTCACCCTCTGCCTGACGGGTCCCTCTTCGAGATACTCCACAGGAGACATCAACCCCAAGGTGGCAATCATTTGATCTAAAACGGGCATCTTAAGTAATTTTTGATATTTTATTAGGTGTTCAACAAAGCCTTCGAAGTATTCCTGAAACTGCTCTTCCCTTACAGTTTCAGTCGATGGTGGTAAACGTTGCTGGAAAAAGTATGAATCAGATAGGTCATCTAGTATGCTTGACATGAAGGGGGGCCTAAAATCGCTTATCTCTACTATGGTGTATTGAGATCGCCTAAATTCGTTGGATACTATTTTAGAACTTAGCTTCACGTTTCCAATAGAAAATTTATCCATGGTTTTAGTAATTTCGCGCAAATCATCAAAAAATGAAAGAGAAATATCCGCTTTGTATTCATGATCGTCATTGCTCTTCTTTGTTCTGATTACAAACGACTTGCATGCGGAGGCAACCGATAGAATGCCTATCCCTAATCTCCCTATCATGTCACGTCCCTTTGGAGTTTTTTCTTCTATGTTGTTATTAGATTTAGAGCTCCCTCCTATATGAGTGAATATGTATTCAAGAACATTTAAATCCATCCCAATCCCATCATCTTTTACTGCAATCGAGTCAAGGAATATGTTAAATTTTGAATCGTACGAGAAGTGAAACTCTATTCTCACTTTTTCAGCATCTGCATCAAATGAGTTGCTTAAAAGTTCCTTTATCGCACTTGCAGGGGACCTATATAGTCCTGAGGAAATAAGCTGAATAATTTTTACACTTACCTGCATTGTAATTCTTTTTTCAATTTTCTCATTAATCATAACTTATACCCCACTCGTTTCCATTCGTATAAAACTCTTCATAAATATCCATCATTTTCTTTATGTAATTATCTATAGTACTTGAATCAGGAGTTCTATTTGTGTGTACTACAGGAGATACTTCTCTGTAAAGCGTCTGGATATAATTAAGGCTATTATAGGAAAGTATATTCTTTTTTTTAAGGACAATGTTTAGGTTTTCAGATGCATTTTTGGCTAATTCAAGTCTCCTGCCATCCAAATTCAATGGGATTTTGCCTCTGTTTTTCGGATTGATGATATCATCCCTTTTTGATTTGCTAATTATTATTATCATAAAAGTTGAAAATCCCAAATCTCTGATATTTTCATTGATAGTATTTATTGATGCACAATCAGTTTTCCTGTTAAGTTTAACATCACCGAACCAAGCATAAACTCCATAATTATGATATATTAGATTCTCAGTAAAAACTCTTAAAGCAAAAGAAGTCAGCCTCCATGATTCAATTACCCTTGAATTAATTATGTCTTCAAACATTTGAAATGTATCATCATCTGACATTTGAAGAAAGATAGGGTGATCTATTTCCAATTTGTGATAATATTGTATGAAATCCTTCTCATTTAGTTCCAAGCTTCTAGGATTTTTTATGTAAGATAGAAGATGATTGCTATCACAAATAAGGTTAATGGTCCCTCCAAAATTTAATGGATCTGTACAATAGGATGAAACCGGAATAACATCACTTTGTGACATATGGCATTTTACTCCCGGAAAAAAATCATCTGAAGCAGTCATTTAAACGCTCCTTGTTACATGAAACTCTTGAAACATTTTGATTATTCTGCTCCATTTTTTCTTGTTGATTCTTCCCTTAAACTGAATGTAATATTCTTCGCGCATGTTGATTTCATTTTCTTTCATCATTTATAATCGCTACTCTCCTATGTTATTTTTCCTTTATAGGAATCCTGCATTCCTCATCATAATGCCAGAATACATTACCGTTTACGGAAGATTTAGTTATATACTTTGCGGCACCTGACAGGGATCTCTTTATAGTACCATCCTTAAGTTTGACGGCCCCATCCTGAACTATCTCTGCTGTGAAAAGCTCCTCTTTATATCTCGCATATAACTTTGTACCAGGAGACAGTTCACCAATGGTTGTATTGTAACTATTTAATTGCCTTTGTGGAGATGATAATACTTCTTTTGATGGGTTATCCACTTTAATTAATGTGTCAAACTGATAGATATACACATCAGCATTTTTCCTCTTATACCTTTTAAATTCAAGGATCAATGGCGGATCCTTAAGATTGGAGAATGCCTTTCTGAGCTCCTTCGTAACATGATCAATAACTAATGTAATAGTATAGCTTTGTTGAACAACATCCGTTATTGTCTTGTGTATCTCTCTATTTTCAAAGAGAGATTTAAGTTCACTGTTCCTTTCAATATGGTCGTATATTTTCTTTATAAGTTCTGATCGGGCTGCATGATCTGACATGATCCTATAGAAACCGCTTATTTGAGGGGTTATATGGTCTGGCATACTGTGCACTATACGCTCAACTTCAATAACATACATCTTGGTTGGATTTATGGTTAATACATACATGTCTGGAATTCTGCCACTTCCTTCGGGCGGTTTAATTTTCAACTTTGGTATTAATATCGAGTTATTACCAAAAATGCGCTTAACATCATCCATAACGTCATTTTCTATCTCCCACTCTTTCTCATACTCATATGGCCAGTATTCAACCCCATCCAAGACCAGAATCTTATCTGCCTGATCCATCAAGAACTGCCTCCTTCTTCAGAATAAAATCTCATTTTACTGAGCCTCTTTTTTCCTTCTTCTTTTTGAAGTAATAAACCACTGATCCGGCACCTACCAAAATTAGAGCCGCTGCAACAACCAAAGTGCCTGGGCTGTCTTGAATAAGATGCCCCAGGGGATTTTTCTTAGGGTCTACCGAATCAATGTGGCATTTGTACTCATCCTCATATTCTACTGCGTGGAATCCCTCAGTTTTGCCATTGAGAGAGGCACGCCAGTCGGCAATCTGGAACTTAATCTCTCCAATGCTGCGTTCTAATATACTTGTAAGTTCAGGTCTCGGTATTTCACATCCACTTTCAAAGTACTTAGATAATATGAATGGGTTCTTTCCATTGTGGTTTCCTTCCAAAGTTCTGGCAATCACATCTTCCCAGAATTTATCTGCATCTGCTTTCTCATTAATCACTTGATTCACCTTTTTTGCTTCTATTCCTCCATCATTTTTTCCAATTCCTCGATCTTTTGGCCAATCTCCTTACCTTTTACTCCAGTTTCACACTGCAAACCAATCTCTACCATGCTCTTTTGACCTCTTTACTTTTCTACCTCTTTTGATGCATTAATCAAAAAATCAAATTGTTCCTTTGATATAACCCGGTATGGACTTCTATCCTTTCTATGAATTCCGAAATTTTTAAAACTTGGAACACCAGGTATATTTCTTATTATTTTCAAATCAATAGGGGTTTTTAATATATCTAAGGTATTTTCATCCATCACGTTTCTAAAAGGAAAGCAATAATCTGAGTCTTCACATCCTTCGTAGTTTTCCTTCATTTCTTTAGGAATTACATCAGTAATTACAGTAATTGCTTCTTGAAATTTATCATAAAGTAACAATTTTGTTCTTCCACCCTTCATGTAATCTCTTGGTGTACCCCATATCCATAGGCCATCATGACCCATCACGTTAGGCCATTCTCCCGTACGCATCAGATCCAAGTAATCGCTTTCACCATGTGGAAGCACGTCATGTTTACTGAATACCCATGTCTCTTTACCAAACCATATTTTACAT
>JAKBRR010000121.1 GCA_021845325.1 Thermoplasmata archaeon | reverse complement strand
CGAACAGTTCTTTATATATCTAATATTATTTATTATGGTTGTTCTTTAAACAAATAACAAATCAACGAGATTTTAGAAAGGTGTCAAAAGACTTCATGTTCAAAGAGAAGCCAAAAATTTCATTATACAAAATTTAAAGTAAGGTATCACATAACACGGTATGGACAAGATCACAGGAAAAAAAATTCTCTTTACAGGTGGTTGCGGTTTCATAGGATCCAATTTCGTCAGAAGGATATATGATGGAAATGAAATAACAATAATTGACAATCTCTCTGGAGGGAGAGAGGAATTTCTTTCCGATCTTATAAAGGCAGGAAAGGTTAAACTTGTAAAGAAAGACCTTAGAAAAGCAGATGCTTTTCATGATCTCGGTGAATTTGACATGGCAATTCATCTTGCCGCGGATTCTGATGTTAGGCAAGGAGCAGTAGATCATAAATTCTCTCTCGACACAAATGTCATTGGAACGTTCAATCTCCTTGAATTCATGAAAGAGAAAGGCACGAAGGAAATGATTTTTGCATCGACATCTGCAGTGACCGGTGATACGGAAATCCTTCCAACACCTGAAACATTTGGACCATGCCTTCCAATTTCATCCTATGGGGCATCCAAACTTGCCTGTGAGGGTTTCATATCTTCATATTCACATTACCACGGAATTAAAGCCTCAATATTCAGGTTTGCCAACGTGGTTGGCAGAAACTCAACCCATGGCGTGATCTTTGATTTTATCAATAAGCTGAAAAAGAACAGCAAAGAGCTGGAAATCCTTGGGGACGGAACACAGAGCAAGTCATACATCCACGTGGATGATTGTGTGGGAGCAATGATCCACATTTTTAACGAAACGAAAAAAACCGACATAGTAAACCTGGGAAATTCAGAAGTCACTTCTGTAAGGAAGATTGCAGAGACCGTAATTGAACAGATGGGTCTGAAAGGCATACCAATGAAGTTTACCGGCGGGCCTGAAGGAAGGGGATGGAAGGGAGATATAAAACACGCGTTTCTCTCCATAGACAAAATGACTTCAATGGGCTGGAAAAACCGTTACAGCAGTGATGATGCTGTAAAGAAGGCAGTGCAGGAATCATTGCAACAGATTATGAAATAATTACCCTTACAATTAAGGGTAATTACATATATATTTTTTTGAGATTATTAATTGTGATAAAATGAAAGTATCAGACCAGATGTTTATAACAATCATAATAGCAACATTCATTGTATTTGGTGCAGGAATGTATGTAGTAGGAAACGCAGGGCACGGCACGGCTGCACCCAGTGCATCAACTTCAAGCTATAACTTAACGCTTGTAATTACGCACAAGAACTATTATAACTCAAGCATAACATCACAGCCAAGATATTATGTCCTTGAGGGAAACCAGCTTGTAAGTTCCGCCAATATCTATGTACCTTCATATGCCACAATCCATCTTACCATAATAGATTATGATAATGGAAATGCAACAGTACCATCGCAGTATCTTAACGTGATGGGTACCCAGAACAACATGGAATTAATAGTGAATCAGACAAACGCACACGTTACCAATCAGAGCAGTACAGTTGGATCATATACTCATCAGGTATCAGCTGCATCCATTGCACACACATTCACACTCTTCAACAAGAACAATCAGGAAATTCTCAATGTACCAAGTCCATATGAATCAACAGTTTACACAACATTCACCACACAGGGAGCGGGATATTTCACATGGCAGTGTGAAGCAGACTGCGGTTCAGGTGCAAGCGGATGGGGAGGAGCAATGGTAACTCCCGGATGGATGACAGGTTCATTCATCGTCCAATAAACACCAATAACTTTTTTTTCTTATTGTAATATTCTTAAATGACATTTGAATACAAAGAACCTGATATCACTCAAAATATTTTTAACTGGATTATTTCAAATTCAAAAAAATGCAGGATAAATCTGGCACAGAGCGGTATGGGCCCTTATAATCCCATGGATTTTGGTATTGAAACAAACTTCGGGAAATTCGCAGAGGCTGCATATTCAATTGAGCCGAATCTCAGGGAAACGATTTCAGATCTTTATGGTGTAAAGAAAAATGAAATTGTTTTTACTACGGGAGGTTCAGAGGCAATATTTCTTGCAGCTCTTTATTTTAGAGATCCATCAGGAAGGGCACTGATACCAGTTCCTGAATATGAGCCAATGTTCCGTGCCCCGTATTCAATAGGAACAAAGACTCTGCTGGTCAACGAAGAAGAGTTCCAGAAGGAATTCAACAGATCAACAGATCATGTTCTCATATCAAATCCAAACAACCCAACCGGTAATTCAGCCATGAGTGACGGAATTAAAATGGTAATGGAGGAAAGGCCTGAAAAACTCTTCGTAGATGAGGCATTCAGGGATTTTTCATTCAGTAAAGAAGCGTATACCATGTTCAGCGATCATCCGGATATCATAACATCGGTAACCGCCACAAAATTTTATGGGGTAGGCTACCTGAGGCTGGGCTGGATCATGGCCAGGAAGGAGGTTGCAAGCAGAATACAGGAGCTCAAAATGGTCACCTCAGGATCACTGCCAATGCATTCGCTATGGTTGGGTAACGAGATCCTCAAAAAAAGAGAACTTTTCATAGACAGGATAAAGGGACGAATCGAAAGGAATCGTGAACAGATAAGAGCATTCGCAAAGAAGCATGGTATAAAAGTCACTGATCCTGGAAATGCCTCTTTTTGCTTTATATATACGGACAAAGATGGTTATAAGCTCTCCTCGGAAATCATGGAGAAGGAAAAGATTCTTCTGACCCCCGGAGTATATTTTGGCCTGAAAAACGGTTTCAGGTTGTGCATCACCGGAAGCGAAGAAGAATTAAAGTCAGCACTGGAAGACATTGCAAAATACCTTTAGGTGCATATATGATAGAGAGCTGGAAAAAGCTAACATTCACACAGCATTACCCAAAAACAGATCTTTTCAGATACAGGGCAATGGCATACCTAATGATCCCTGAAAAAAATGAAATAAACAGATTTCTTGTAAAGAGCGCAAGGAACAAAATCACATTTTATATCTGCAGCAGCAGTGAAGGATCATTGCAAATGCTGGAATCATTCTTCACAAGGTTATATGCATGCAGAACGGATCCAGTTGAAAACCCCCTCAGTCCCGGAGAGTCTGTCATGGCAGCATACCGTGTGAAAATCAGCAAAAGTTCAGGAATCTTCTATTATCCTGCGCTTCTGCAGAATATAGCAATGATTGCCTCTGCCACAGAAAACTCAGAAATAGGGTATGAAATAGTCATAATGAATAAGAATAACAGGGGCTATGCAGTTCTGAACAGATTGCATGTAATCAGTGGGAATGCAGATATTAGAAACTTGAAATTTCAGATAAAATCAATTTACAGGAGGGCTCACAGGGAATCTAAAATAAAGTTGAAGCCTCTTAAAACAGTGAAGTTTGTCACTGTAAGGAAAAGGTTCAGTGCCGATCCATCAATGCTCATGAATTTTATCAGAATTCCTGAAGATGAAAGGCTGGTTTAAAGAATTATTTATAAACTTTTTCAGTGTATTTCCTGCTGGTTCCAAATGGTATAAAGGGTCTGCCGTTGCCTCTGTAGAACTTTGAGAAGAATTCCACATAAATCAGCCTCGCCCCCTGAATCCCAGGTTCAAATATGGCCAGAACAAGGGTGAACAGCTGGCCAATAATGAGTACAACAATACCAACAATAATAAGAGGTATGGAACCTGAAGAATTGGCAATAAACACACCATTTACCAGTTCGGAAAGAACAACTGTTGCCAGAAGAACGCCAAGTATCCTGGTGTATGAAAGAACATGACTTATGATTGATGGAATCTCCACGGCTGCCCTTCCACCCTCTCCATAAAGGATCAGAAGTATTCCTGCCACAAGTATTGCAATATCAAGTGCAGCATAGGGATTGGATGTTAGGCTTACATTATATCCGTGCAGGAGCGAGAGACCATAAATGGAAACCCCCCATACAAACATGAGCCATCCTATCTTTCCAACTATACCCTTTTTTTCGCCATAATTAGATTCATTGATTATTCCCATAATGTATCCAAGGGTAACCATGAAGAGACCGAAATACCCTGAAAAGAGGAGCATTTTTCCAGCAGATTTCAGCGGGCTGAAATATGTTATGTGGTATCCGAAGATCTGCGAAGGCATGAATGCAAAGCCGAAGAAGGAGTTAAAGACAATTCCGGCAATCATTGCAGCTATGGATCCCGGTATAAGCGCCTTAGCCAGAATTTTCATCTGCGGAGGCGACAGAATAGTGGATACGAACCTTGTAATGGATCCGGGAAGTTTTACATGTGGACCCGGGGTGCTCAGCCTTCTGATAACCCACAGGGATCCAAGGAGTATTATGAGACCATAACCGAAATCTCCAACCATTATTCCAAAGAAGATTGGAAATGCCAGAGCAAAAACGATGGTTGGATCAATTTCTGTTTCCTGAGGCAGAGAATAGAATTTTATGAAAAATTCAAAAACCTTGAACCTGTGAGGGTTTTTCATTAATGTTGGAGGTTTTTCCTGAGTTTCAATGACTTTCAGAATATATTTTCCGTCCGTTGATTTTGATATTTCGCTCTCCAGGGAAGGGATATTATCACTGGGGACCCAGCCTTCAGCGGCAAAGATCGAATCTGATGAGGGGAATTTAGAGAGAAGCTCCAGCTTCTTTGCTTCTATTTCAAGTGCCTCGGTTATGATGGCAATTTTTTCATAATAATTTTGAGAAAGCTCCTTAAGATCTTCCTTTACCTCTTCGATCTCAGCGGTTACAGTCTTCTTTCTCTCATCAAGCATTCTGGCGTACTGAACTGGCGAACCCTCCATTGAAGGTATATGGGTCATCTGCAAACCCTGCTCGGATGCCAGCTTTGCAAGGGCAGGCTCATCTTCCTTCAAGACCGATACAGCGAGATAAAGTTCATTGATATTTATGATAAACGGCTCCTTTAAAACAGACCTCAGCTCTCCTTCCAGAGTCTGTGAATTCCTTTCTATAATATATGAAGATATGACAGAATTATTGAAAATTTCAAGATCAAGACCAAGCGGTTCTAGCCTTCTGGCAACGACCAACCTGTTATTGATATCCTTCAGATCGGTGTTTAAATCCTCCAGACGGCGTCTTGCAAAGCCCATTTCGGTGTCAATATCTATCTCTTTTGCTGCCCTGATAACATCATCCGGATTGCTGAACAGTTCCTTTTTTTGAACTGGAACCGGAGGAAGAGCAGACAGATAATTTCTGAACCTGTTCAGCAGATTGAATATCTCGTCCTTTCTTCCGTCAGTTGAAACTCCGCTGAATTGAACCCTGAATTCCTGTGATATATCTTCAAACTGTATTGTCCTGAGATCATGGAACAGAGTCAGCACTTCGTCTTTCCTTGACCTTGAGACGATTATCATCACTCTGCTCATTTTCGTAGGCTTAAACATAGATCTATTCCCTTATGATTTCTTTTAACCTTTCAACGGCAAATCTGTAAAGTTCATCATCAGTGCCATTAAATTTCATTGATGAGGTTTCTGCCTTCGTTTTCTTTATTTCATTTTCCCTTACTTTATCCATTTCGGCCTTCAGGGAGGCAATCTTTTCACTTCTTTCACTGGCCATCTTTGCTGTGAGTGATTTCATCTTTTCTTCTCTGTCTTTTTTGGCAGCGTTAATTGAATCCCTGCATTTCAGTTCTTCATCGGCAATCTGTTTCCTGCTGTTCTCCTCAGCCTCTTTTATGGCCTTAAGCTCTTCTATCTCATTTCCCATATAATATCACCACGAGTGCAATGGCAAGTACAACCACTGAAACCCTTACTGCCAGAAGGATAAGCCTGTATCTCATGAATCTTATCTGGGATTCATTGAGCTGGGCTGAATTAACTCTCTTTTTCATGATACCATTAGCATTAATCAATATCACCCGAGGTTATTTTCTTTTTCACAATCTTCAGTGTTGTGAATGTATCCCGTTCCATTTCATCCAGTCTCATTCTGATGTATTTCGCCTGTGCATTGAGATTCGGAATCAGGATGTTTTCAATGGCGTTCGATCTTCTTTTTGTCCTGTCAATTTCA
>JAKBRR010000120.1 GCA_021845325.1 Thermoplasmata archaeon | reverse complement strand
CCACATCCCAAAAGTCATCCTGTCCACTGAATCCATAATCTCAGCCCCGTTCTTCGATCCGTTTCTCAAAACCGCGAGAATTGTAAATCTCAGGTCTCTTCTTTTGCCAAACATGTTTCCCATCATGATTATCATATCGGTTATCCGATATCGATATATAAAGTTATACCAAGAGACTTCATATTTTAAATATAGTTAAAAAAATAAATAAGTCGACCTCCAAAACAATACAAAACAAATTGTTTTTTCCGGAAACCTAAAACCATATCTTTCAAAGAAACGTTAATTAGCTATTTTCATATAATAAGGCACGGATGTGGAATTCTTTAAAAGAAAACCATAATTTCCATCAAACTGAGGGTTGAATCTATATGAATGGGGAAGTCGAACCAGAGGAAAAATTGAGAAAAGGTCTCGAAGGGGTCATAGCAGCGGAAACCAAGATTGGATATGCAAATGGATCAGATGGAAAGCTATTTTACAGAGGTTATGAAATTAACAGCCTGGTTGAGCAGAGCAATTACGAAGAGGTTTCATACCTTTTGCTCTACGGGCACCTGCCAAAGCGGAAAGAATATGAAAAATACGTCACCAGGTTGAGGGAACAAATGGTTGTGCCAGATGAAGTCTATTCCTTGATAGAGTCAATAGGCGCAAAAGCCCACCCCATGTCCACACTTAGAACAGCGGTATCATATCTTTCTTGTTTTGACAAAGAGGAATCTGAAGCCACAATTGAAAATCAGGAGAGAATAGGTGTTGGCCTTATTGCAAGGATGCCAGCGATTGTAGGGGCAATCCACAGGATATATTCCGGGAAGCCAATAACCAGCCCAAACCCGGATCTTGGATATGCCGCAAACCTCTTTTACATGTCAACAGGCACTAAGCCAGACCCCGTTGAGTCTAAAATAATGGACACTTCCCTCATATTGCATGCAGATCATGGAATGAATGCTTCAACTTTTTCTGCCCTTGTTACTATATCCACCATGGCAGATATGTACTCAGCAGTTACCTCAGCTGTAGCCACGCTAAAGGGGTCGCTTCACGGAGGAGCAAATGAAAGAGCCCTGAAAATGATACAATCTATAGGCCATCCAGGGAATGCAGAGAAAGAACTTAAGGCAATGACAGAAAGGGGAGACAAAGTTGTAGGATTTGGCCATAGAGTTTACAAGGTCTATGATCCAAGAGCAAAGATCCTGAAAAGGTATGCTGAATATTTTGCAGAGAGCAGAGGGAATGAAACACTCAAAACAGCAGAAAAAATTGAGGAATTAATGATCAATAAATACGGGGAAAGAGGAATATTTCCCAATGTAGACTTCTATTCAGGAATGATATATGACAGCATGGGATTCAAGGCAGAAATTTTCACGCCCTTGTTTGTGGCAGGAAGAATCTCAGGTTGGGTTGCCAGGGCTTTGGAATACTCAAGGGACAATAGAATTTTCTGGCCAAACGCCCTTTACACAGGAGAAAAGGGGCCAAGAAAATACATCCCCATTCAGGATAGAGACTGAAATGGCGAAAAAATCGTTCATGCCGGACCTGGAGGAAAAGATCATCATCCCCGATACTTCTGCCATATTGACTGGCAGAATTGAAATTCTTTCGACGAACTGCATCGTACCCCTGGGTGTTATAGGTGAGATAAAACATGGCAGGATGAATAGGGTGATGAGCCATAATTTAAACGTAATAAAAACGGCATCCCCAAAGGAAGAATATATGTCCCTTGTCAGGGAAGCATCAAGGAAAACGGGCGATCTGCCATACCTGAGCCAGACAGATATGGAAATAATAGCAGTGGCAAAGGAATATTTGGGCGTCGTAATTTCAGATGATTATTCATTGCAGAATGTGTGTTCCGAAATGGGCATAGAGTACCACGGTTGTGGCATAGAAGCAATTAAGGAAAGCATAAAGTGGGGATATATGTGCAGAGGGTGCGGTGCAAAATATGAATCAAGAATGGAGAACTGCACCATATGCGGGCACAGGATAACACGGTACCCATTGAGGGAAAACGAATCTAGGAAAAGTTAGAGCAATGGATATTCCGAGGTTATTTTATCTACTATTTCTGAAGGGGCAGGCCCTATTCCAATGCAGGTTGTGCTCCCAGGATCCACCTGCGTGTATCCAGCATCAGAGATCACAGATGTGTTGAGCCCCAGGCTCTCACATTCTGTTTTCAATCTGTAAAGTTCTTCAACGTTCCGAAGCCTGATCACGATTTTTTTCTGCCCCTGTGACTCCCATTCCCTGAAAATCTTTTTGTTATGCTTCTGGGACCACAGGGCACAATTTACCGCCGCATGTGAAGCCTGGGCTGCTATCTTCCCCTTTCCCATGTCCAGATCCTTCCTGACTCCTATTATCATCTTCATCTCTTCTACCATGGAACATCTTTCCTGTGCATTTTATATGCCAATATATTTACACCCC
This sequence comes from Thermoplasmata archaeon, assembly GCA_021845325.1. The sequence continues at coordinate 3,688 of JAKBRR010000120.1, read as the reverse complement.
TGTGCAGGAGTGGAGTAATTACCAGTATTATCACAATGTCTATAAAATTTCCATAAAGTGAGGCAAAAAACGATCTGGATATGAGGAATAGAAAGAGAAAGGCAAAAATTACAAAGGGCCACATATCAAGCAGGTCGCCTTTTTCACCACTTTTTATATTCCTCCTTCTCTTTATAAATGAACCTACAAGGTCACCTGTAAGGGAACCCCACGCAAGGGCAAAGGAAACAATCAGGATTGTTGCAAATGAAACTGTAAACTGGAAAAGCCCAAGCAGTGAAATGGCCGGCAAGACAATTATGCCTGAAACGAAACCTATCAAAATGCCACCAAAATATCCACTTATGCTTTTTCCGTCACCCAGTATTCTTCTGCCGTCTATGAAACTCTTTCCAAGATCCATCCTGCCCTTCCCTCCTGTTATAACTGCCCCTGGGTTGGCAACAAGGGCTGGAATAAAGGCAAAAAGCCCAGCCAAGATATTAAATGCCAGATTCTGCATATGTTTCTACTGCTTTCAGTATATCTGCCTTAGTTATTATTCCTTTCAGTTCCAGTTTATCCACAATAAGAACAGCATTTGAAAATCTCAGAATCGGATAAATTGCAGATATGGGTGTGTTTGGCGGAAGTTGAGGCAAAGCAGCACCCATAATCTTTGAAACAGTCATTTTCTTTAGATTATCAGGGGATATTCCCCTCATGAGAAACTCATTGACTTCTGCTTCTCCAACAGTTCCAACCACGCTTCTCTCTGAGTTTAGGACAGGCATCTGGGAAATTCCATATTTCTTGAGAATTTCAAGTGTTATTAATACAGAATCTGTAGCATGGCATACAACAACATTTGTAGTCATAATTTTAGAGGCTTCGATATCCATCTGATCTGCCTTCTTCGAATGGCTTTGCAAATAATTGTAGATCTTTCTAATATTTTCATAAGTGGGGTTAATGTCTCCCTTTTCAAGCCTTGCAATATATGACTGGCTAACTCCACACACAGAGGCCAGTTCCCTCTGCCTGATTCCTAAGGACTTTCTCATCTTGGATATTTCTTTAACTGTAGGAAGCACTAACTGTAATTCATATTTGGGTAATATCATTATTGTTAAATATTTTAGAATATATTACCTCAAGTAATAGGAAATCTATATATTCAGAAAATCTGGAAGCCAAATTGAAAAAATATAGGAAAATAGTTTAATTCATCGGATTTAAACACTTCATGCTTAACAGATTATCAGTAAAAATGAGGTATTGGCTCCTTTCAACCTTGAGATGAGAAATGAGTTTGAATATTAGAATTACCCATTAGGATACTGAAAAAATAGACTTAATAATATAAAGAAGTAATTTTAGGAGAAACCGATCAAACAAATCCATGTCTGAAAAACTTTAAGCAAAGAAATGAATATTTGACTTATGAATCCTTTCTACTCACATATGCTTATAGGAAACTGAGTTGCATTAAGAACGTAATTTCCATCAGGATAGTAAAAGGGACCAAATTCCTTGTACAATTCCAAATTAATCTGTATAATATAGTTGAAATTTGGATTGACCTCATATTTATTCCGGAATCCCCAAACAATGGTAAAATCATGTGAACTTGTAGTGCCAGAAGCTAAACAGGGTGGTTCATAAGAAATGGTTTTGTTAAACAAAACCAAGGATGTGAGTTTTATTCCCATGGAATTACTGTTGTTACCAATCATTACAAGTTGGAAATGGGAGCCAAGCACAAGGTTACAAGGTTGCTTTGTGAAGTTGAATTTTATTGGAATTGGCATTGTATGGGAATGATTAAATCCTGCATAAGAAAAAAAACCTAATGCAAGCGTAGTTGTAACACCACCAACCTTCAGATGAAAAGATTGATAGTCATATGGCCCATATCCTTGAATTTTCGCATAAGTGTCGCTTTCTTTGAGGAAGTTATGATCTGTACTGATTTCACCAGGTTTCGTTAGGTAGGAAACACTAACTACCATAGAAAGCACAACCAGAATGATTATTGTAATTTTTAGGGATTTTGATATTTTCTTAACCATATTTTTCACCTTAATCCGGATTACAAACATTGAATTCGGTTCCCAAAACAGCTGATCCTCCGTAGAAAGCGGGATTAGTCCCTGATCCTCCTAAGAAAGTCACATTCACAGAATAGCAAACAATAAACTGTGCAGTTTCCCCATTATTCAAGGTTCCAGAATCAAAATAACCACCGTCTGTTTGAATTCCAAACATGTAAGATGTCTTTCCAAAGCTTGAGCTTAATGGGTTACAACTCTGCCAGATTGGGTTGTAACATCTCGTAACACCACACGAATATGAAGTTAAGGCACCTCTGGATGTTGTTTCGAATGGTGAAGTGGAGTAGTGCTGATTTGAACATGTTGAAATAAATGATAAGGGATCAGGTATTGGAAACCCGATAGCCGCACTGACGATTTGAAATAGATATTGTACGATTCCATCAGTGAGAGTATTTGCCTTAGGATTTTGACGGGCAGCCTGTGCTGTCTCAATAAAGAGGCTACCACCGTAATTACCAATTGAATAACCGTACGATAATTCTTGCTTAATGCACCAAGTACCGTCAGAGTGTTGGTAAGTCATTCCAGTTGCCAGGTCTAAATGTAAATTGGAATTGTCACTATATACATCGAAATTTGGACATGATGACCCAGTGTAAGATGATAGGGTGTATGTTCCAGCCACCTCTCCATTTGAATTGTAAACAGTGAATGTTGCACTGTTGGGAGCATATGCGGCTCCACTCCCACCACTGGGAAGTCTGTCCGGTGTGATCACTGGATCTATCGTATATGTCTCGTTTGGCACTAATGTCACAGTCCCAAATGGAATTTCCAGAATATTATAGTTTCTATGTTGAACTATAAAACCTCCGTGGTACAGGGATCTGTCACCCTGCCAGCTTACTCCTAAATCTCCCGTGCTTATTCTGTCGCAATACGGGGCTATTATTCCAGATCCATTGTTCATTTTTATGTTTTTAGATCCAATACCCCGTTCAGTGAAATTCCCTGATTCTGGCGATATCATTGTGAAATCCACCATGAGTGTTCTGTTTGTGTGCAACCTGTTTGTGAGTGCAATAGATGACGACACTGAACCATTATGGAAGGAGAACACGCTCGTTGCCTGTATACCTTTTCCATATTGTATCAGATTTGCTGAGTTCTGTGCACTGCTATTTATTCTTGACGTGGTGTATGAGTTAAACTGCGCTACTGATAAGTATGATGATGAATTGCTGTTATTGTTATTAGCATGCAGTGGATCTGCACTGAGATGGGATGGTTGCTCAATGTTCAGTATATTCCATGATGTTGGATATTCTGTTGAACCGAATGATATGGCTGGCTGTGAACCTATGAATGAGACTGTTTCACCAAACTGTGAATAGGATACAACGGGTAAAGGGTGGTTGTTGATTGCTTGTCTGGATTTTTCTGCGGTTGTTGTGAAATTTAATATGGCAAATGCTGAAAATATCATGATGATCGAAAAGGAAAATGCAATAATGATCTTTTTGCTGTCTCTCTCTCTTTGGTTAAAAATATTATTTTCCATCATTATTAATAATCATGAGGTGATATTATAAAAATTTATTGCATTAAATATTTGAACTACTGCTCTTTAGGTATATATAGTCTCATTATGA
>JAKBRR010000119.1 GCA_021845325.1 Thermoplasmata archaeon | reverse complement strand
TTGAGGTTGAAATAAGACTTGACACTCCAGTAGAAGTGAAATATTTCAACAACGGAGGAATCCTTCAGAATGTTATGAGGAAACTTCTATAAATTTTTATTCAGAGAAGTCTATAAGAAATATTGGCAAATTAATATTTTTAAATAACTTGACTTTTATGCCGGTTCATGTATAAGACATCAGATCAATACATTTTATTTAACTATTCAGGTGCGTCTTATTTCTGAATACATATACCATCTTTCCTATGAACGCTATCCTTGAATTGAGAACTTATGCCCTTGCATTAATGAGTATATGATTAAATTTTTAATCTTTTCAGGATGCGTTCTCATCATCCATAGATTGGAATTCTCTAATTGTCACATATTTTCTTCATTGGGATAAGTGTTTCCCTTCATAACATAAGATTTCTTCAGTTCTTTGTAATTTATATTCACATTTGATTAATAAGTTGAATTTACCATTTCTGATAGATAGTTATAATTTGGAAAATCATTAAATATTATTATCTTTTCGTTATTATTCAATTTTGTAAACTTTTAAACTATTGCAAATTTGATTTGTATATACTGTTCAGTATAAAGAAAACTTAATGCATGGTTATATTCTGATATGTTAGCATTAATTTGAGTTGAATTTACAATATTATACACAGTAGTATTTGTAGTAAAAGTATGTGTATTATTAGTCCGTTTTATGGGCGTTTTATTTATAGCGTTTTCTGAGATATAGCTTTTTGACTTTTCAATTGCACCCATAAGATTTGATTGTAACTTCATCCCTATAAAAAAAATTCAATTTTTATAGCTCCAGATTCAATTAATTTCAAGTTTTTTTCATACTCTTAAGATTTCCTAAATCACTACTGAAAACCTCTTTCACGTTTCATTAATCTTTTAACCTTTTACCTTTACCACATCTGAAGATTATAGATCTAAAGGAGGAACGGGGCACTTTGTGTTTCCTTCACCATTAAATCAGATCCTCTTGACTTTGAAAGGCCCGAATCAATTCTAATTGATATCTACGAGAATACCATAGAAAGGGTGGGAGACCTAATTATGATTCCTTTCTAATGGTTAAATTACTGTTATTACAGAAGTGGTATGATCTCTTAGATCCACCGATAGAAAGGGACATCCATGATCGTATGCTATTTATTAATTTCAGTGGATATATGAGGAGTTACCAGATCTTAATACCATAAGGAATTTTCAAAAAAGATTATCAAATACAGGGAAGGATCGTTTAGGTTTCAATAAAATAAGAGATCAGATCTCAGCGAAACACATCAAGATTATGAGGAGAACAATGCAGGACGCGTCATTCATTGACTCAGATAGAAGAGAATAAGAAGAGAGGTGATTATATTAAAACAAGGAGACCTAAAAATGGATCATAAACATTAAAGAACTTTAAAAAATTATTATAACTTAACATTTTTGTTGGACGAATAATTTATACGTTTATGTAACCTCAATTTAAGGTTTTAATTTAAACCATACAAAAAGGTTAAATATATTACCGTAATTCTGTTATTATGAAATTAAAATGTATTGAACTGGACCAAAATGGAACCAAAATATATGTAGGCAAAGTGAAAATGGGGGATATTATATATAAAACCAAAGAGGATATTTGGAGACATGACAATCAAGAAGGGTATCAAAGGGAAGTCACTTCTAGCAGGGCTAAGGCATATGGAAGATATATTAGCAAGACAAGAGGTATAGCACCAAACACTGTATTGCTCAACATAAGAGATAATGCTGCTATAAATTTTGATGGAGAGTACCTAAATGTTCCAGAAACTAGTGTATTGTGGGTTGTTGATGGCCAACATAGACTCAAGGGTCTAGAAGACGCAATTGAATCTGGTTTTGTCAACATTAGAGATTTTGAACTACCTATAATCGTCACGTTGTTCAAGGAGAGATACGAGGAAGCAAAGCAATTTGCAATAATCAATAGAACACAGAAGGGTATTAGATCTGATTTGGCGGAGAGGTTTCTTCAGAAAGCCGTAAAAAATGAAGGAAAACAAAGCATTTATAATCAAGCAGAAGCAGGGGTTATAAATGAAATTTTGAGAGGTTATGATTGGAAACCGAAGGCGATAGAGATCACTGATTGGCTTAATGACAACGACATATCAATTTGGAATAACCGGATAAGGCTTCCAAATGAACCGAAAGGGGAGGCCACAGTCAGTCAAAAGACCTTTATGGATTCCCTTGAACCGATTTTGAAAGACAATTACTTTAGCTTAAAGAGTTCAGAAACAATAGAACAAGTATTGAATAACTACTGGTCTGCAATAAAAGAAATTTGGCCAGAGCCTTTTTCTGATCCTGCGTCTTACGTCCTCTTGAAATTAACTGGTGTAATGTCAATGCATAAATTGTTCCCAAGCATAGTAGCTTACTGTACGGATCGAGAGGGGAAGAGGTATTTGACAAAGGAAAGGTTAGCATCTGTTCTGAAATTTTTGAAGAATGCAAACATAGATTCTACCTACTGGACTTCAAATGGCAATGGGGGTAGATATGGAACAAATAAGCAGGGAATAAGGATGCTCGTAGAGGAGTTAGAGGAGTTATTAAGGAGCAACGCCGGTTCTGATGCAAACGATTTGGTGATATAAATGATTTCGAGTGACTACTCTGTTCTATGCAACACATTACTTCGATTTGATTCAGAGGAGGAAATAATTACTGCGTTGAAAGATGCAGATTTATGGGATAACGAGTCAAATTGGGAAACTTTCGGAGGTTTGGAAAATAATTTTTCAATTATTGGAAATCAGCAGTCTAAGCCAGTGGCGGCTCTGGTTGAAAAAATAATAAACTCGATAGATGCAATGCTTCTGAGAGAGTGTCTACGATCTCGCATAAAACCAGATAGTGATAATGCACCTTTAGACATGTTTATGGCATCTGAAAAGTTCTTTGGTGTTAGAGATGGCATACTATCTGGACTCTCAACTAAAGACAGAAGAGAGCTCGCAGACAACATTGTGTTGATGTCGACCGGCAGCAAAAAATATCCTTCATTCACTTTGATCGACAAAGGTGAGGGACAAACTCCTGAAGACTTTTCTAAAACATTTCTTTCTATAGCTGGAACGAACAAACTCAATATCCCATTTGTTCAAGGAAAGTTTAACAGTGGAGGGACTGGGTCATTACAATTTTGCGGAAAATTTGGATTGCAACTAATCATTAGTCGGAAGGATCCAAAAATGCTCCCAGTTCAAGATGAGTCTATTCAGTCGTGGGGATTCACCATTGTTAGGAGATTTCCTCCCAAACAGGGGTACAAGAGTTCGAGCTACAAGTATTTAATAATAAATGGAAAGATTCCAACGTTCAAAGCTACAAGCATTCTAGCTTTACCAGGAAATTATCCTAATCCCTATGAAAAGCCTCTTGAGTTTGGGACTGTCATAAAGATGTATGAATACAACATAGGTCCTTCGTTAAGATCTCAGATTGTATTCGATTTATACAATAGGTTATCTCTCTTAATTCCTAACACTGCACTCCCAGTCCTAATGGCAGAAAGACGAGAAGGTTTCACAGGTCATACTATGGAAACGGTACTATCTGGCTTGTCAGTTAGATTGGAGGAAGACAAAAGAGATAATCTTGAGATAGGTTTCCCAGATTCTACAAACTTACGCATCGGTGGTCAAGAATTGGGAATTAAAATTTATGCCTTTAAGCGTAACAGTAAGAAAAAATATTCGAGTTCTGAAGGTGTCATATTTACTGTAAACGGGCAGACTCACGGGTCATTACCAGAAATCTTTTTTACGCGTAAGAATGTTGATCTTTCTTATTTGAAGGATTCTATTCTTGTTACTGTAGACTGTTCTGATATCGACAATGAGTCAAGAGAAAAGTTGTTTATGAATAGCAGAGACAGACTGAGGGAAAGTGAGTATTCGGAGGAAATTATAGCTACTTTGGAACATTTGCTTAAGGATCACCAAGGACTCAAGGAGCTCAAAGCATCTCGAAGAATGAAGGAGATAAGCCAAACGATTGGTGATTCAAAGCCAGTTGAAGATGTTTTGAACAGGATTGTGTCTTTGTCTCCAGTTCTGTCTCAAGTATTTACCTCAGGAAACAGCAAAGTCGTAAATCCCTTTGATCCTAATAGAGCAGGGACACAGGAAGAATTCCTGGGAAAAGAGCATCCAACCTACTTTGATCTCCCAAACCATAAGACTGTAGAGGATCCAAAAAACTGTAACGTAAATAGGAGGTTTAGACTTAAGATTTACACTGACGTAGTTAACGACTACCTTGAAAGAGAGAAAGACCCTGGCACAGCAGACGTATATTACGTTAAAGGTGAAAGAGAGGAAATAGCTACTGATTGGACTGCGAATTTTTGGAATGGAATCTGCAATCTTAATATTGCACTCCCTGAAGAGAGTAAAGTTGGTGAGATAATCAAATATATTTTGAGAATCTTTGACCCACTTAAGGAAGAACCTTGGGAGATAGGTTTTTACGTTAAAGTGCTTCCTGAAGACTCGAATCACGAGGGTGTAGGCGGGAAAAGAATCAATCCAAGTTCTGGCAAGAATGGAACCAAACAAAGCACTCCATCTACTCTTAAGTTACCGAATATTATAGATGTGGGGAAAATGGATTGGGGCGATCACAACTTCTTTAAAACGTCAGCGATAGATATTAAATCGAGCGATGATAATATAGACTTGTTTGTGAATATGGATAATATCTATCTTTTAAGTGAGCTTAAAAGGAGGACTACAGATGATGCAACAGTGATTAAAGCCCAATTCAGGTATGGTCTTGCGCTCTACACAATATCGCATATTATGATCTCTAGAAAAAATGAAGATGAATATTCTAATATACAGAAAGGGGCCGAAGCTCTTGCGATGATTCTAATCCCTATTTTAAATGAGCTAAATTCTCTGATTAATTGATTACTCCTACTACAGTTTAGTTTTCATCGATAGAAGGTAGTTACAACAATTCTAATCATATTATAATATACTTCATATCTTTCGTTAAACTTTACTGAAGAGATTGCGTGTTCACACATCTACATTTTCCCACGAATCGTCCTGTCTCAAGATTGAGTTCTCTACATATGAACCAAGGAACCCAATACTAGATAGCATACTGAGCAGATTGTGTGATACAATTTCCGTAAGATCTGAAGGTAGCAGGTATTACAAGAATCACAGGGACTTAAAGGTGAGAAATATCGTCGCATGCTCCGAAACGTTTAGAAAATTGCTCACTTTTGTATCTAAATTGATAAACGATACAGTGAAAATAGTATTGTTTAGTTCATAAGGATGAAATCAAAAAAACTATAAAAATTGATTCTCAGAATAAAATACATGTATGAAAAGTGTTATAGAAGTAGTTTCGTGTAAGTCATGTCAGAGTGAGGTAAGGATGTAACTCTAATAGATCATCCAAGTGGTGAATATAGGCTTTAAATAAATGACAGGATGATTGAAAAGATGAATGAACCGAAATGGTTTTTAGAGAATTTAAGCTTTAAGATAAGAAATGTTTGGGATATAATTTGTATATGAGGATTAGGGGAGAGGTGAAAATAGCAAGATGATATCATAACTTTGTTGACATGCAATAAAATTAGACCCACTCGTTCTATTTTTTATTCATTCCAAGAAAATATACGTCATTACTTCTTCACGATGAATTCAATTATTTATAAATCTGTATCTTAAAAATTTAACTTTGCAAGAAATTTGTAATTTTAAAGAATGTTTAAAACACTCTTCTCTAAGTAACAAGTTATCATAAATTTCATTGAAGAATGTTTGTCGTTATCCCCAATCTTGAGAGAAATCAAAAATGAATAGAAAACACAAATAAAAACCACTTTATAATTAGTTCAAACTTTTCTAAAGAATGCTTTAATAAATATCATATACAAATATTGGACAAAATCACAATATTTAAATAAAATTAATAGAATCCTTAAAAAAGGCTATTTTTATTTTTAATTATTCCCTGTATATGTTGAAATCAAGCTCAGGTGTAGCATTTTTTGCAATATCGTTAAGTTTTGGTTCTATCTCCTGTAATTTCTCTTCTTCCACAGGAATGTATTTCATCTTTCCCTTAGACAT
>JAKBRR010000003.1 GCA_021845325.1 Thermoplasmata archaeon | reverse complement strand
AGAAGTTATTCCAGAATATCTTCATCTACTGGATAATTGAGGAATCTATTATTTCTGACAGGAAAGGAATTATTAGATTTTACATAACAGGAGACGGGATAAAGGCCAAACCACTTTACAGGAAGAACGTATTTGATTCATTTGGCAGAATCGGTTGGTCACTTAGATTGCCGGATATAATCAAAAATTGCTTAATATTATGCAATTTCAGCGATGGTTCAAATTCTAATCTTAATGAAGTTTATTACTGTCAAAATAATTCTTTACGAAGGAAAGACAGAAAATTATTTTTTTCCAAGCTGATGGATGCAGCAGGAATTTATGGTTTTCCAGAGGACGACCATGATATATTTTATGAGTATGTGGATAATGATAGATACAAAAATAAGTTTGGTTATGAACCGCACACCAATGTTGTATCTGATAATCCCCAGTTAGAAAATGAAATGTTCAATGTGCTGGAAATGAATCCAACAGAAGATCCGGAGCTAATTAAATCTTCATACAGGAAAATGGTAAGAAAATACCATCCAGATCTATCTGAAAATGCAGATAACTCTGAATATACTAAAAAAATAAAGGAGATAAATGCCGCCTATGAATATTTGCAGAAACGTTTCAATTGATCAGTTGTGTTTATAGTGGTCATTCCATGGTAATAGCATTTTAAAATAATTATCATTTAAAAATTAAGGATGCCCAATCTTTTTCAAAGAATTAATAAATTGGTTAAATCTACATGAACGATTCAGATGGTTCAGATATATACAGAAAATCAGGAACTTAATTTTTATAAGGATATCAAGGATGGATCCACTCTTGCAATTTCAGGGTTTAATCTTGCTAATACTCCGGAGTTTCTCATCAAAAAGTTGTATGAGAATTATAAACTAACAGGTCATCCCAGAGATTTATTCATAGAAACAGATGCATTACCAGCCTCAGTTGACAGGGCTCTTGATGCAGTTCTTAAGGAAATGTATGAGACCAATGATTTTTCTCTTATTAGGGGTTTGCTTGTCCCATTCATGGGATTCTCTCCATTTTTACAGAAAATAACCCTGGAGGATAAAATACCTGTGTATGGGTGGCCTATTGGAATAGCATCATACTGGTTCAGGGAAGTTGCCTCCGGAAGACCTGGTCTTTTGACTAGGATAGGAATAGGAACATTTCTAGATCCGGATCAGGACAGTGGAACACTTAATGAAAGTGCAAGGAAGAGCAATATGTGCAAAATTACGAAACTTAACATTTCTGGCAGCCCATTATTACTGTATGAGGCACCAAAACCTGATGTCTGCTTTGTAAGAGTATCCTCGTCAGATATTATGGGCAGCCTATCAATGGAAGACGAACCAATCAGGGGAACAGTCATAAATATAGTGCAGGCAGTCAAGGCTAGACCTAACCCTGGGACAGTAATTGCACAGGTGAAGTTGCTGGATAATGAAAAGCAGTTCGCACCCAGGATGGTTGAGGTACCATATCCATTAGTGGACATAGTTGTTAGAAGCCCCAGAGAATATCACTGGCAGGCACCTTCATTTGAATATGATCCAAGGGCCTGTTTTAAGATTAATCCTTCCAACATTACTGACAGTATCCTTCATGATCTTCAAAATTCCAATGTCCCTTACATTCAGAGTATAATCGCAAAAAGAATCGCGCTTGAACTTGTATCAATGAGAAAAAAGAAAGGAAATACAATTTTACTTAATCTCGGTGTAGGAATACCGGCGCTTGTTTCTTCAATTCTTTCCAGGGCAGGTTATTCAAGGGATATTGTTACAGTAGTAGAATCTGGGCCGTGGGGAGGTATTGCTCTAACCGGTGGCGATTTTGGAGTATCCATGGGTGCCTTTGCCCTGTCCACAATTCCTGATATGTTTTCAAACTATGAGGGTGGAATAATAGATGTTGCATCACTTGGGTTCCTTCAAATTGATAGTAACGGTAATGTGAATCCTTCCTATATCCCAAACAAGCTAACGGGACCTGGAGGTTTTTCAGTTATAGCACAGGGATCTCCAACATCTTTATTCGCAGGTAATTTCACTGCTGGAAAAATTGAATTACAGTTTAAAGACGGTAAATTGAAAATATTAAAAGATGCCAACACTGTCAAATTTGTCAAGAAGGTATACAAGATATTCTTTAGCGGAAATGAGGCTCTGAAATATGGCAAAACTGTAAAGTATTTTACAGAGAGATGTGTTTTTGATCTGACGCAGAAAGGTTTGCGTATAGCAGAGGTGCCAGAAGGAATAGACATCGATAAGGATATCATAGAGAAGATGGAATTCAAGCCAGATGTGAGCAGGGAAATAAAAAAGATGCCTGAGATCGTCTTCGGTAAACAGGAAATGGAAAGAAGAGATATTGAGATGTGGGCAACAGAAATTTAGTACAAAACCCATTCTCTTTATAAATTATGATTAGCATGTACGGGAGGGAAGATGAAGAAAGGAGTGGAGATATCGTTTCAGTTGAACGATTCCGAACAGAATCAGGAAATCGTAAAGGCTTTAGGTAATTTAACAGGAAACCATTTTCTTAATAAATACGTTGAGAAGTGGAGTATTTTCCATGTAACCTTAGGAGATCATGTATTCTTCAAGGTACTTTATAGCGGGGAGAAAATAGGAAAGTTACACCCTGCCATAGAAAAGGAAATTAAGGAATATTTTGATGATCTCTCAAAGAGTACTCAGGAAGATCTAATGAAAAAATATAAAAGGGCAAAGGAAAGTGGCGAATTTAAGGAAGTGGAAATTAAGGAATTAAAGGAGGAATACGATCTCTGGCAGGATCGTCTGTGGGATTACATTTAAATTAAAATCTAATAACCTTATTATGTTCAATTTATCAGATCCAGGTATTTTCTCTCTATCTGGTTCGTGGGTTCTATCCATCTTATCTTTAGATTCTTGTCCCTGAAGTAATCGATCACATCATCGTTGGATATGTTTTCATCTCTCTGAATAGTCACGGTATTGCCATGATCCTCAATGACCTTTATGGAAGATGTTTCCAGTAAAGATATTTCAGGTTCATCGTAAAATGTCACATTCATTAGATTTGTTTCTCTTTCATTTTTCATTTCAAGCATTTTTGTTCCATGATTGATAATTACAACTTTGTCTGCTATTTCCCTTGCCTCTGAAATAAGATGTGTGCTTAAGATTACCGTTTTCCCCTCTTTTACATTTAGCTCTCTAATTATTTCAATAAATTCTCTCATTCCCCTTGGATCTAGGCCGAAAGTTGGTTCATCCAGTATAAGCAGTTCAGGATCCATTGTCATAGAACATGCCAGTGCAAGCCTCTGCTTCATTCCCCTGGAATATGATCCACTCTTTTTATTTATGAATTCTTCCATTTTTAGCATTGAGGAAAGCCTTTCTATCTCATCCTTTATCTTTTCTTTTGAGGCTCCCTTCACCTTGCATACAAAATTAAGAATTTCAGTTCCATTGAGATATGGATAAAACTCTGGAAGTTCCACCAGCGGACCTACCTTTTCAAGTGCTTTCATTGGGTCATCCTGTACATTTATTCCCCCTATCTTCAGAGTCCCTCTGGTTGGATGTATTATATTTGTGGAAATTTTCAATAATGTACTCTTTCCCGCACCATTTGGACCAAGAAGTGCTACGCACTCTCCTTTATGAACCTCCAGGCTGAAATCATGTAACGCGTAAAAGTTACCGTATTTTTTGCTTAAATTATTTGCCTCTAATTCTATCATCACTTCACCTCCTTACGTTCAAACAAGATTAAAGTCGCTCCAAAGCTTATAATTGCATAAAGTGCAAGTACTAGAGAGCTTGCAATTATTTCATTGGTCGAAGCTGACAGACTTGATGGCACAGTCGTTGTTATCCCGAAGGAAAAGTTTAGAAAAACTCTGTAAACTATGGTCTCTGCCTCGTTTAACAGATAATAAGGTGTTACCTTGTAAAGTAATTCTATTATGATTGTGCCTGCATTGAATATTAATAAATAGATCAGGAGAACTGAAATGTATGCATAGGTATTTTTATTAAATAAACTGCTTATCAAAAAAGTAACTCCTGAAATTGAGAATACGAAGAGAATTGTAAGAAGAAAACTATACAGAAATTGGATTAGAATTACACCGTATATGTACTGGAAAGTAGCAAACTCAATCAAGGTAAACGTCACAACGATCAGGGTAGTAACAGTAACTGCCGCTAGATATTTTCCAGTCAGTAAAATAGATCTCGGTATAGGCAGCGTAAAGATATGAAACGCTGTCTTGCTCTCTATTTCACTTGAAATAGCAGGGGAGCCAAAAAATACTGAGGCGAATACGGGAAGTAATGAAAGAATAAAGGTCCAGAGATAGGCAAGAACCAATTCATCTCCGTGAGGGCCAATTATATTGAGTCCTGCTCTTGATGCAAAAGCCGAAAGTTTGGACTGATATCTGAAGGAAAGGTAAATCAATAGTATAGAGACAAGGATTGCCATGAAAAACATCAGATAGAAACTTTTTGACCTGTAATAATTCCTTAAGTAATACACATAAGTATTTTTAAAAAGAGATGCTCTTCTAAACATAATAAGTAATGTCTAAAAGATATTTAAAAAAAGTCAATAAAAATTTTTATAAATTAAAATTGTTTAGATTGAATATCAGACAAAATTTCTGTCTCTACATACTTGTAATTGCTGAAACCAACATTGAATTCTGCACTGTAAATTCCATTGTTGTAAATGCTTGAAACAGTTAGATTAGATGGGAGAATTCCATCTATGAGTGAAATATTCTTATAAAGTGCGTGATCAACATTCGTTATTGTAATATTTGTAAATTTAGCTGAAACATTTCCATATATCACTACACCACTGAACATGTTTGAATACACACTTACGCCTGAGCTTTTTGAGATGGGAATCGTCTTTGAATAGTCCAGGGCCGAAAGATTTACGTAAAATGACATACCATCTCCCTTAATATTTAGAAAAGACTGATGATCTTTTAAATATTTACCAGTGTGGTTTGCATTTATTGACATTTCAACTCCTGAGAGATTGGAAAGCACAATGAAAGAGTTACCTATAGGTGATACATATACGGAACTAGTTATATTTTCCGGAAGACTACCCGCAGTGGACAGGTTTAAGGAATTTGATAGGGAAATATTCGATACTCTGTAAATATTATAGCCCTCATATGCAGTATAATATTTTACTGAAACATTACTACCTTTAAGTGTATTTGCAGTTGTATTAGAGGAATTTTTTGCAGTATTTTCAAACGCAGTAAGATTGTAATTCAGAATTACACCTGCTGTGGTATTTGACGCATAAACTATAAAATTAGTATTGTTCACTTTATAATCAACAAGAGCAGAAACTCCCTCTGGTATAAAATGAGTCATTGGAGGTGTTGATGAGGATAAATAACTGTAAGCAACATATGAAGTTGGGGCTGCAACACCAACCACTATAACAGCTATTATAATAATTTTAACAATTGCGATCATAAGAAAATGATCGAATGTGTCTATTAAAAGTTATCTCAAAATTTCCTATAAAAATGGAACTTCGTGAAGCAACTAATCATCTTTGGGAAACATATTATAGTTCTGAAAACATTCAGTAATTGAATTTGCGTTTTATTTTCAATAAAAGGCACATAAGTCCGAGTGGGGTAATTTGGATATCCTAGAGGCCTGCGGAGCCTTTGATCCGGGTTCGAATCCCGGCTCGGGCGCTTTTTTACTGGTCCAAACTTTCTATTAATAATTCTCAGAGCACAAAATTCAAATGAAGAGATGTAATACAAGATTTAATACAATATGTTGTTTTATTTACTTGCTGTTTTCATTCCAAATGGGATGAACAGTACAGGTTACCTTAAATTTTATCATTAAATGATGTTGTTATTGTCGTATCGTCTAGTTATTGTGTGCACTCTTCATATAAAGTCATGCCAAATCAGTGAATTTTAATCTCACCTAAGTTAAATATACTAAGTATCACCAAATTCTCATTAAATTCTTAAATAGGATGTTGAAATTCTGTGAGTACCTGTAATATTTCCAAAGGAAAATTATTTATTCAGGTGCTAAGGTGTTTCGACCTTGCGGGAGTGCCTCGACTCCAAAGGTGTAAATAAAAATGGTTGAAAAAAAGACACTTATACTGATCAGTGTGTTCATTGGAATGCTGATGTCAGCTATAGATACAACAATTGTAATTCTTGCTCTGCCCACACTAACAGATCAATTGAAGGCCCCTTTTCTGGATACAATATGGGTAATACTGATCTATCTTCTTGTACTGGCAGCGCTTACAACACAGCTTGGTAGGCTTGGAGATATATATGGAAGAGGAAGGATTTTTAATTTAGGATTCCTTATATTCATAATAGGATCTGCTGCTTCAGGTGCCGCTCCAAATGTGTTTTTCCTAATTGGGGCAAGGGCATTTCAGGGGTTGGGTGCAGTTTTCCTACAGGGAAATAGCAATGCAATAATTGCAGATCACTTTGAGCCAATGGAAAGGGGTAAAGCCTTTGGGTATACATCCATGGGATGGAGTATAGGAGGTTCCCTGGGAATAGTTCTTGGTGGAATAATTACCACATTTATTGGCTGGAGATATATTTTCTATATCAATGTCCCTGTTGGTTTGATCGGTTTTGTTTTTGCTTTGATGTATATTAAGGATAATAAAAGGACAGAAACCAAAATCGATTATGCTGGAACTGTGTTTTTATTAACATTCCTCTCTCTAATTGCATATGGTGCTGTTGAAATCGCAGGCAATGGACTAACACTCACAAATGAATTGCTCATAGTTATCGGTCTGATACTTATAATTCCATTTTTACTCATTGAAAGATCAGTTAAGGATCCAGTCATAGTTTTAAAAGCCTTCAGGAACAGGGTTTTATCATTCTCACTTCTTGCAGCAACTCTCCAGGCAATTGGGTATCTTTCAGTATTATTCATTCTTATAATGTATCTTCAGGGAATAAGGGGATTCGATCCACTTGATGCTGCCCTGCTTTTGATACCCGGTTATATTATATCGAGTCTTCTTGCTCCAAAGATGGGGAAACTTTCTGACAGGATCGGCCCAAGAACCGTATCTGCTACAGGAATATTTCTTATGGCTGGAGGTGTTCTCGTGTATCTGGCAATGGGAATAAACACATCTCTCTATCTCGTAATACTGGGATCTATAGTAACAGGTTTCGGAGGATCAATGTTCTGGCCATCAAATAATGCTGCAGTAATGTCCGGTGCACCCAGGGAACTTTACGGATCCATATCTGGCCTTTTGAGGACTTTATCCAATATTGGAACGCTGTTCAGTTATGTTATTGCTATTTCCATATCTGCCCTTGCAGTTCCAAGATATGTGGCATTTGAGATCTTCCTTGGAAAGGCGAAACTGGTTGGTGGTGTATCTGTCTCATTCCTTGGTGGTGTTCATGCAGCTCTGCTGGCAAGTTTCATAATTCTAATAGTAGCTGGGTTTGCTGCCCTTGTAAGGGGAAGGAAGTCTGATACTCATGTAAATGTAAGGGAAATTAGAAAAAATCCAGATGAAAAGTAGTGGTATTAAAGTCGCATCATGTCAATGATCATTTAAACACAATTTTATGTTATGGAACAATACTAAAAAAATCATTAAACCACTTAGAAGTGAATAAATGCTGAAAAACAAGGTATACAGCCTCAATGTGATGTTCCAGAGTCTTCTATTCATATCAGTGGTTAATCTCATTGAAGCCTCATACTCTCCCCTTGATAAAATCATAAAGGATCATTTCTTTATCGATTCTGCAATGGTCGGACTGTTGACCAGTGTTATATTCATTGGACTTGCAACAGTTTCTCCTTTTGTTGGCTATTTTGTCGATCACCTTGGCAGCTTCAGGGCAATAAAAATAGCATTCCTCATAATGGCCATAGGTTCAACACTTGCAACTCTTGCTCCAAATTTTTATGTTTTTGTTGCAGGGTTTTATGCCATAGGCCTTGGTTATGGACTTGTAACCCCTGCGACTAATAATGCCGTGATGAAGACATATTATCCATATCATGCAACGCCAATGGGAATCAAGCAGTCTGGAGTTCCAATAGGAGCTTCCACTGCCGCAATTCTTCTTCCCTTGATTTCTATAAGATATGGCTTTTTTGGACCTTTCGTTATCCTCGCTATTATTGCATTTGTCTTTTTTCTTTTAGTGAGAGGTGAAAAACATGAAAAGGCAACGCCAATAGATTTCAGAGGATACTTAAGGGAAATTAAGAGCGCATTTGGGAATGGTAGGTTTTTACTGATAAATGTTCTTGTGGCGGCTATGTCCTGGGGGCAGCAGTCACTTCTTACCTATTCTGTTCTCTTTACAAGTTCCATAGGGTTCAAGTTATTCACTGCGGAAATTCTCCTGGCGAGTATACTCATTGGATCATTCATAGGAAGAATATTATGGGCTTCCCTTAGCAATAGACTGTTTCCAAGCAGAAGGATTCTTTCGCTCATAATGGTCATGATCCTCTCTTCCCTGTTTTTCTTCATTTACTCCTATCTTACCCTGAATTTTTACCTGGCAGTTGGGATGTCTTTTGTTCTTGGCTTAACTGCCATAGGATGGAACGGTGTGTACATAACTGTAATCTCTGAGATAGCACCAAAGGGAAAAATAGGTCTTTACAGTGGCCTTGGATTGTTAATTATCTCCTTTGGAACAATCCTTGGAACACCATTTTCCGGTTACATAAGCGACTATACCCATGAATATTCATCAATCTGGCAGATTCTTGCAGCCGGTATTTTTGCAGTAAGTATTTTGCTTCTTATCTTCTCAGGAAAAATACAGAAGAAAAAGGATGAATCTGAAGCTGAAATTATTACGAAAATGAGTTAAGCAGAATAATCATTACTTTGGAATCATGGACGCAATTTATAGACAGGGTATATTTATAATTTGAGTGGGCATGCTTATAAGATAGTTATGGAAAATATAATGGATATTGCAGCAAACCTTGGAATTGATAGGGAATACATAGAAAATTATGGAAAATACATGGCAAAAATTAGCCTTAAGGCACTGAATAGAGGAAATAAGAATGGCAAACTTATTCTAGTTACAGCGATGACACCAACAAAATTCGGTGAGGGAAAGACCACAAATACCATCGGTCTATCACAGGCATTCAAAAAACTTGGTAAAAATGTTTCAATCAGTATAAGGGAACCATCAATGGGACCATGCTTTGGAGTAAAGGGGGGAGCAACCGGTGGTGGAAAATCCAAGGTTGAGCCATCAGACAAGATCAATCTTCTTTTTACAGGTGATTTTCCAGCAATCACAGCTGCTCATAATCTTCTTTCATCTATGATACAAAATCACATATACCATGGGAACCAATTAAAAATTGATCCGGAAAAGATAACTTTTCCAAGAACAATAGACATGAATGATAGATCGCTAAGGGACATGATACTGAACGCTGGTGGAAAGGAAAATGGACCACTCACCAGGGATGGTTTCGTAATAACACCAGCCTCAGAGATAATGGCCATTATGGGATTTTCAATAGATTATGATGATCTTGTAAGAAGACTTTCAAAAATTCTTATTGGTTACGACACTAACGGAAAACCTGTCTATTCTGGAGATTTGAAAGCTGAGGGTGCCATGGCAGCCATTCTCTCTGACGCCATCAAGCCAAATCTTGTGCAGACAACAGAAGGTGTACCAGCATTTATCCATACAGGTCCATTTGGAAATATAGCACATGGAACATCAAGTATCCTCGCAGCGAAAATGGCAATGAAATACAGTGATTATGTTATAACTGAAGCGGGATTCGGTTCTGATCTTGGCGCCGAGAAATTCATAAATATGGTTTCACGAACAGGCAATTTGAAAATATCCGCTGTTGTGATAGTTGCAACAATCAGGGCGATGAAACTTCTTGGTGGTAGCGAGGACAAAAATGGTATTGCCGGTGGATTCAAGAACCTGAAGCATCACTATGATAATTTGACAAGATTCGGTTTTCATCCAGTTGTGGCAATCAATAAATTCTCCTCTGATACGGAAGAAGAAATTCAGTTCCTTGACGAGATGTTGAAAAAGAACAACATGGATTATGAGTTATCTGAGGTTTTTATGAAGGGAGGCGATGGTGCCCTATCTCTTGCTAAGACTGTTTTAGAGAAATGTGAGAAAACCACGGAAAGCATCAAATACACTTACAATTTCAATGATGGAATAAGAGAAAAAATTGAAGCCATTGGATTAAACATATATGGTGTTAAAAGCGTAGAATTTTCAAAAAAGGCACTTTCTGATATTAGGAGAATTGAAAAGAATGGTTACTCGGGTCTACCAATCTGCATGGCAAAAAGCCAGTATTCCCTCAGTGGAAACCCCCTTGAAAATGATGACAACATTCTAGGAGTTACTTCAGCATCAGTAAGTTCAGGAGCTGGTTTTATTGTTGTATATTCAGGTGATATAATGACAATGCCTGGATTGCCAAAGGAACCAGCGGCATGCAATATTCATATTGATAATGAGGGAAATATATATAATCTGGAGTGAATCGTTTTAAAATTTCATCTAATTAAACATTTTTTTCGTAACGATAGTTTAAAAAACATGGTTGACGATGGGGTTCGATGGAGAAAATAAGCATTGGAAACAGTAAACTGCAGGCAACAAGGGTCGGTCTTGGATGCTGGCAGGCTGGATTAAGAGGATGGGGAGAAGATTATGGTGATAAGGATATTATTGATGCAATAAAGTTTTATGTTGAGAATGGCGGGAACTATCTGGACACAGCAGAAATCTACGGAATGGGTCACTCTGAGGAATTGATAAAACAGGCATTATCTGAAATTCCAAAAAACAGGTATATAGTTGCAACAAAGGTCAATCCACCACATGTGAAGAATTACAAGACAATGGAAAGAAGTGTGAAGGGGAGTCTTGAAAGATTGGGTATAGAAAAAATTGATCTTTATCAACTGCACTGGTACGAGCCCTATGTTCCAGTGTCAGAGATAATGCATTCTATGGAGAGGTTGAAGAACGAAGGGTACATTGATCAGATCGGTGTTTGCAATCTTTCAAAACCTGTTCTAAAGGATGCCGTGGACAGTATGAAGGATTATTCAATTGTATCCAATCAGATGGAATACAGCATTCTGGAGAGAAACATAGAAAGGGAGCTTATACCTTATATGAAGGAGAAAAACATAGCGCTGATTCCATACAGTCCACTTGCAAAAGGTCTTCTTACAGGAAAGTATAACAGCGGAGAGGTACCCCCGGATAACATCAGGAAGGGTGACGAGCTTTTTAACAATCCCGAGAACAGGAACATAATGAAGCCAGTGCTTGATGAACTTGGAAAGATGGCACAGGAAAAGAAATGTTCTATGGCACAGCTATCTCTTGCTTATTTACTTCACAAGAACTGTCTCATAATACCTGGAGCTAAAAACAGATCACAGGTAGAATCCAACATGGGTGCCGATAAAGTAAAGCTAACTAGGGAAGATATGGAAAGAATTGATAAAATATCAAGCGTAGAATTCATATACGCTTAAAAATACACATCCTAATATTTTTAAAAGAAAAAAATAGTTTTCTTACACTACACTTTCAAACCCGTAATAAAAAGAGAAATAATTCCTAATTCTTTAAAAAATTAAAAATTGTTTTAGTTTACAACCACACCAACGCTAGGAGTAAACACTTTTGCGTTTAGATTCAGATCCTGCGTCAGGTTGAAGTCAATTATCACGTTCATGTTTCCATGAGCACTAACCTTAAATGGGTGGTTTATGAATGCAAATGGGGCATGAAGCGTGAAATTAACACTAACTCCGAGGATGTCAACTGAAACGTTGGTTATGTACAGTCTTATCATTGTATATGTCCCTGCCTTGAGTGTGATATTGGTCAGCAAAGATGCGTTTGTCGTGGTAACACCAAGTATATCTATGGTTTGTGACTTCACACTGTAATTTGTCCATCCAGAAACATTGCTATGCAATGACACCTTACTGAATGTCATGAACACACCAGAAACTCCAAGATTTGGAGAATCTGCCACTTTCATTGCAACATGGCCATCATTGGCTGCGGCCTGTGAAGCCTGATAATATACCAGTCCTGTCAGCCCAGCAGCTATTATTATAACAGCCACAATCGCCGCTATGTATTTCTTTTCCATACCTATCCATTCATTTCATATTTAAAGGGGTTGTGGTACAACTTACTAAAGGTTAAAAAAATACGTCTTTTAATAGTTTAAAGGAAGAAAATTTCGTAATTCTCAACATTTTTCTATTTTTAGGCATCAATTTAGTTTTATCAAACTCTGGTACATTTGCTATTTGATACGGAAAGGAAATTGTTCAAAATGAAGGCAAATATCAATATGAAGTTGTATAATTACCCTTACAGGTAAATGCAAAGAATTTATGATCCAGTTGAGGAAAAGAAAGATCTTGCCGTTAGATTAATAAAAAACGGTTACTTAATTGATGCATCAAGAGTTGTTGATGAAATTCTAAATGTAACTCACTCAGATCCAGAAACTGTCTATTTAAAATCTTTACTACTTAACATGTCCGGAAAGAAGGAGGAGGCTCTAACATGGGCTGAAAGAAGTGTAGAGTTAAACCCTGAAAATTACCAATATTTAATGCTTAAGGCAAAATTGCTTCATAATTTATCATTTTATGACGAATGCATTGAAACACTGAACAAAGTATACAGAATTAACAGCAGAAATACTGAAGCATTAGAATTGATGGCGGACATATTTCTTAGAATGGGAAAGCCTGGCGAAGCCTATAAAATGGCAATGAGGTCCATATCAATATTACCATCATCCTGGAACGCACATTTCATCCTATCGAGATATTTTCAGTACCAGAAGATGGAAAAACAATCCCTGAAGGAACTTGATATTGCCATTAGATTCAATCCAGAATCAAAAGTTCTCATAATGGAAAAGATACGAAGGTTAATAAGGGCTAAAAATTGGTCAGGGGTTGAAAAAGAAGTAAACCGTAAGGGATTTATGGAAATTAATGCCCCCTTCAATGATATTCTTGTGGAAATAGAATTTCTGATTGAAAATAACTTTTTCTCAAAAGCTGATGAATTATGCATGAAAGCAATTTCAGTATGGCCAAATGAGAATTTGCTTTACTTCTCAATGGGAGAAATATGTTATAATACTACAAGAAATGAAGAATCTCTTTCATATTTCAAGAAAGCATTTTCTATGGATCAAAATGAATGGTACCTAATCAGATTAACAACTATTCTTTTTGAACTGGAAAAGTACAATGAGGTAACAAAACTCTATGATAAAGGAGAAAAGATACCGAAGGAGTGCAAGGAAATAGTTATGGACTCCTTTATAAAAACTAAAGATTTGGATGGAATAATAGGTTTTGTAGGATTCAACCTTGATTATATAAAGAATAAGGACATAACATTTATAATTGAAAGATCCGTGGATAATAATTCAGTCAATACTGTTCTGGAGTTAGGATTAATTTTAAGGAATACTCAGAAGTTTGAATTCTATACAACATATTTAAGAAACAGAATCACAAAAAGTAACGATCAGGATCTAATTGGAAATTCTAATAATAAATTCTATAAATTTCCATTCTTTATTCTAGAGAAATTATTTAAGGGTGAATTTGAGGAGGCGGAGACACAAATGTATCTTTTTTCACCAGAGAATGAGGAAGAAGAAAAGTGGGCGTCCATATTGTTTTACTTTGCAAGAATGAATCAATACGGTAAGATTACCACAAGTTCAGAACTTCAAGTTTTGGAATTAAAGTACAGATCAGAATACGTTTCAGCTGCCATAGATCTTTTGAAAATTATCTGTACCATAAGGGAATGATGATTATTTACACCTTTTTTTACTGGTTTAGCTTTATGAGAAATTAATCTACAAATATACAAATATCTATATAAAGAATGGGCATCATCTTATTATGACATCTCAGGCAAACCTAAGATATTTCATTACGACATTAGGCGCAGTACTGACAGTGATTTCTGGTATTCTTGTACTGCTGGCTATATTTATAACAGGAATAGGGGGAGTAGCTTCCCTTATATTCTTTAATCCTGCTGGACTTGCCATCATTGGTGGTTCACTGGTACTAGCAATTATTCCCATAATATGGATAGTACTTGCTATAATTATATATAACGCTGGTCACAAGCATAGAAGGAGGGGTAAATTTGAGAATGGTGTCCTCATTATAGTACTAAGCATAATCATACTCTTCCTTGGTGGAGGATTTGTAATAGGCCCAATACTTTCTGGAATTGGTGGATTTCTATTAATTCTGTAATTTTACAATAAAACATTTCACTAATGTCAGGTCCATTAAATTACTGCTTTTTTAAGTTCTAAGTATCGTTCAAAATTTAAATAATATAGGGACATGAGCCAATAGGAAAATAAAAGATGCATTATTTCAGGAGGACAGTTACGTCACTTCGGACCTATTTATACAGATTGGAAACATATGAATTCTTCGTTATATGTGCCCTATTAGTGTATGTCTTTTTCTGGTCTCTCATTGATATATTGCAGCAGTTTAATTTTCAGCAGTATGTGTTTGATTCCGGAATCATATCATTGACAATGAATTCCATAATCCATTACCATTATGCCCGGTACATTATGTATATGACTGGTTTCTCTCTTCTCAGAATAATATTCAGTCCACTCATTCTTATTGACGGGATCACTGGAATGCTTATTATTCAGGAAATATTTCTGGCTCTTCCCTCATTAATCCTCTACAAGATCGCAAGAAAAAAATCCATAAATCAGTTTGTATCCATGATCATTGGAATATCTTATCTTCTCTATTTTCCGCTTGCAGGTCTTAACTATTTTAATTTTCATTTTCAGGCGTTTTTTATACTCTTCTTTCTAATGGGTTACTACCAGTTCCTGAATGAGAAATATATTTCGTCCACTATTTTCTTTTTTTTATCAGGAATAGTAAGATTTCCCTATATGGCATTTCCAGCACTTCTAATGTTAATGATTCTTATTGAAACTTACCTTAATCGAAGGAAAATGGAAAAAAGGAAGATGGATTCCCTCTTGAAGTTCTCCATAGCCAGTTTAATAATTTTCACTTCTATGCTTATAATTTCATACTTTCTCATATTTTACTCACCATACTACATCTATCAGAATGGATATTTTGATGGTTATTTCCATCTCAAGGAGGGAAATACTCTGAATCTGCTGTTGACCAACATAGATGACAAGGCTCTTCTCTTTATACTTATTTTTTCTCCACTTCTTCTCATACCTCTCAAATCATTAAGGTGGATGATATTCACAATTCCATTCTTCCTAATTGCCTTCTTTAACAATTATAGTGTTTACTATTATCCAGCATTTTTTCATTTCCAATATGTAGCAGCAATTGCCCCCTTCGTATTTCTTGGGCTTATAGACTCCCTTAGAATTGACGCTTTAGATGATAAAGGTAAAGAACATATCTCAAAAAATGCCCACAACTATTCCAATAGACTTAGGAGGACTATAAGATTACAGAAAAAACCCATAGCCTTGATGGCATCTGTTATTTTGTTTGCACTTCTGTTCCAGCCATACAGCCCAGTAAATGCCTATTCAACAGAGCCCTTTGCCATGGACATTCTGCATCCGAGCCTTAAGGTTTATGATGAATATATTAACGTAACAAACCTAATTCCATCCAACAACCCTTATGTTATTTATCAAAATAACCTCCCATACGTTGATGTGCACGATCCATCGCTTTCATGCCTTGGGGCATTTCAATCTCTATCTGGATATAATAACAATTTAAGTTATAGACTTCAGAATCTAACAGAAACTGAAAATGTGGATTATGCCATTGCATATGATGCTAACTGCTTCAATACTGGAAACAGCCTTGATATGTGCCAGGCAATGAATATTCTTTATTCAAGGGGAAATTATGGAATTGAAGCATTTCAGGATGGCTTCATATTACTTGCAAAGAATTACAATCATACGCCTGTTTACTTTACACCCATATCATTATTCACCAATGTTACTCCTATTTCCCACGCACATAATGAATCAATGATTAACCTATATCCTGAAGTAATAATTCCCGGGTTATACTACCTTAACATCACATTTCCGAAAGGTATGAATTTATATAATATTCATAACATAAACATTACAGCGAGATCTGTTAGTGTAACATCAAATGTGACATATTCTAAAGTAAGCATAGTGAACAGGATTTACATTCTGCATCTTAAATTTAGGATAAATTCATTTTTTGGGGACCCCGTAGTAGAATTATCATTACCGAATTCCTATTATAACAAAACAATGTATGTATCCATGACTGGACCTATTATGTAACTATGAGTGCTTTTTAAGATAATAGTACTGTCTCCTTTTTGTTATTATATTTAAGCATTTCATGCTAAAAATTTAACTAAAGAAGTTTTAAATACTATAATTAGAATATATAATAATTATGAATAAATACAATAAATTACTAACTATTATTCTGTTTGTTGTAGTAAGTATTATGGTCATTTCAATGCTAAATGTTGATAATGTACATGGTAACACTGATTTGAATAGAAATTATAATCCATTCTCTGATGGAACATCAACTATAACATTAGGCACAAGTTCCGTTTCAGTCACTCCAGGTACATCGGCTTCAGATTCATATACTGTGAATCTGGCATCGGGAAGCCCATGGGGCACCAGCCTTTCATCCAACTATTTGAGTGGTTTCACGATCAGTTTCAGTAACAGTGGCGGTGATCCGCCATACACAGGAACAATGACAGTCGCAGTGGCATCATCAGTTAGTGATGGAACTTATCATGTATACATAAACGCCACAGGTGACGATCCATCCAGTTCACCAGCAGTGCTTTCAGTCTCTGTTACCGGACATGCTTCAAGCACAACTCCACCGCCATCTTCACCATCGAAATCGTTCACAGCCCTTTACGGTACAGATATTGCCGGGTCTTCTGTAATTGTTCTTTTCCTGCTGGCAGCAATTATACCAATGGCCCTTAAAAGAAGAAATCTGTCCATACTGGGATACATTTCATTCATTGTTTCTATGGGTTCAGCCATTTTCCTGATAACCGATGACAGTCTTCTCAGGACTTCGGGATACCTCCACTGGATTCTTTTGATAATTTTCACTGCAGGGATGATAGTATCCATGCTGGGATTTCTATTAACGAAGAACAAGTTAAAGGAAACCGCCAGAATGGGTCTAGCCTATGGATCTATATTTATGTCCATAGCGATGATACTGGATGCCGCCCTGGGTCTACCGCTTTCATCCATATCAAACGTTGGGGGGTCTCTTGGTTTTAACTATTTATTTGGATTTGGGATAACATCTCCATCGACAGTAGCTGTGAGCCTTGCATTTTCCATACTTCTTATTTTTAATGGGTTACTATTTTCATCCTTCTTTAAATCAAAAAATGTTAAATCACGAAAGAGTGCAAACTAAAGTTGCAATAAATATATTTTTCAATTAATTATTCATTTTAAGTTTATTTTATATTAATACAAAGATAATCAAAAAAATACATAAGTGAAATAAAGATATGGATTAAATGAATTTCAAGATTACTGAAACTGAACTATCAGGAGTATATCTTATTGAAAAGGTAAAATTCAATGATGAAAGAGGCTACTTTATGGAATTCTATCGGGACGATTCTTTGTCAAATCAGTTCAGCAACATAAAATTTGTGCAAGAAAATCTTTCATTTTCCAAGAGGGGAGTTATAAGAGGTTTACATTTTCAAAGGAAACCGTTTTCCCAGGGGAAATTAATATCGGTCATCCACGGAAAGATTTTGGATGTCGCGGTTAACCTGATGAAAGATTCTAAGGACTTTGGGAAATATGTTATGAGGGAATTGTCAGAAGAAAATTGCAGATCTTTCTATATTCCAGATTACTTTGCCCATGGATTTGTTGCAGTGGAAGATTCATACGTGTTATACAAAACCACTCAGTATTACAACAAAGAATCAGAAAGTGGGATAAGGTTTGACGATCCTGATATAGATGTAAATTGGAATACGGTTGATCCTGTTGTTTCAGAAAAAGATTCGAAATTACATCTATTTAAGGACTTAATCGAAAAAGGTGATCACTTTTGAATATTCTTGTTACAGGCGGGATGGGATTCATAGGTTCAAATTATATACTTAACAGAATGGAAAAACATGATGACTTCATCTATAACATGGACTCCATGACATACGCATCAAACCCATGGTATCTGGAAAAAGTTAAGAATTCACAAAATTATAGGTTTATCAATGATGATATAAACAATATATCTATACATGACCATGAACTTAGGGACCTTGATACAATAGTGAACTTCGCAGCAGAGTCCCATGTTGATAATTCCATAAAAGACTCATCATCATTCATTCGATCAAACATAATGGGAACCCATGCATTACTGGAATATGCCAGAAGGAATGACTTAAGATTTCACCAGATCTCAACTGATGAGGTTTATGGTGCATTACCCATTGAATCAAAGGATAAATTCACCGTTGATTCACCCTACAACCCAAAGAATCCATATTCTGCTACAAAGGCATCTGCAGATATGCTTGTCCGAAGTTACTGTAACACCTATGGAATAAGAGCAACAATAAGTAACTGCAGTAACAATTTTGGCCCACATCAGCACAGGGAGAAACTAATCCCCAAGACCATAATCAACCTGATGAATAATGAGAAAATTCCAATATATGGCGATGGTAGGCAGATTAGGGACTGGATATATGTAACAGATCATTGCAGTGGAATTGATCTCATACTTGAAAAGGGCATTACTGGAAAAACATATCTTATTGGTTCTGACGGTGAACATTCAAACATAGAAGTTGTCAAGACGATCATTCACTTGATGAAAAAAAGTACAGATATGATCATGCACGTGGAGGATAGACCCGGTCATGATAGGAGATATGCAATAGACGCAAGCAGTATAAAGAAACTGGGATGGAAACCTGAATTCAATTTTGACGATGCCCTCATGCAAACAGTAGATCACTATAAGAAAAATTACGAAAACTATATACTTTAACATTTTTGATTTCCTTTTATGGTTTTCTTTGTTTATGTCGTCCAAAGACGTGTATTTGAATAAAACTTAATTATTTATGGAGGAATTCAGGGAAGAATGGAATTAGGTGCCGAGAAGGAATATGTTGGGATTAGTGCAATTTACCAGTTTCTCGGCAACGGTGTCCAGGTAGTATCAGGTTCCCTATTCTATATATTCGCAGCACGTATATTTCAGCCAACCGATTTGGGTGTTATCGCATTATTCATTGCCATAGTTGGTCTTTTCGGAATAGTCTTTACGGTTGGTTTGAATAGTGCAATAACACATTTCATTTCATCGAATCTTAATTCAAAGGTTTATTCTCCAGGAAAGACATTGTTCAGAATACTGGTGCTTGGAATATTGCTTGCAATTGCAGGTTTATTAGTGGTTTATAGTTTTTCCAGCTATATATCGATTGTTTTTTTCCATGCCATGTCCTATACTTTCTACATCAAACTTCTATCCATAGTACTGTTTGGAAATATCATCTTCTCCATATTAAATGGGGCTATAATTGGATTTGAGAAATTCAAAATATCTGCGATCATATCAGTTATAATATGGGTGATATACTATTTCGGAGCGCTCCTACTGGCATATATAGATCGATCTCTTATAGATATAATATATGGATGGATTCTTGGTCTGGCCCTTGGAATATTGATCGATTTCGTTTATCTTATGGGAATACTGGCCCGGGGATATATGAGGAGACATAACCGTACAGTGGGAAGCAGGTCCATATTCGTTTATGCAATTCCTGTATTATTATCATCAATCATAGGTTATGGTGCATCTTACACCGATAGATTCGTAGTAGCTTACCTGCTAAACACATACTATCTTGGAATCTACAATTTTACACTTCTTATATTCTCAGGGATCAGTTTTATAGCAATACCATTTAATAATATCACATTACCAAAATTCTCTGAATTTTTCGGTAATGATCAGAGGTCGTTCATAAAGAGCAACGTAGGAGCATCATCTCTCCTTCTAACCTATTTTTACACTCCAGTTGCACTGGGAATTGCAGCGCTTTCTCCAATTGTTCTGTATTACATAGCTGGGCCCGCCTATGTCTCCGGGCAGTACGCACTCATAGTTGTCATGCTTGTACCAACTCTATTTATATCACAAAACCTACTGATACAGGCAATTTCATCTGTAAGAAAAACATCATTTTTTCTTTATTCCAGTCTTGGATCCCTGGTCGCTAATGTGATATTCTCCTTCCTTCTTATACCATATTTTGGACTGATTGGAGCAGCCTTTGGTTTTTCATCTGTGTATGTTGTTTCTTTCATTATCCTTTACAGATTGGCAAGGAAGGAGGATTTGGTTCAGTACAATATACCGGGCACATTAAAGATATGGGCATCCTCAATTTTCATGTTTCTAATAGTGTATTTTGCACTCCATTTTCTCGTTGAAAGATTTGGCTTTTCTCCTTTTATTCTCCCATCACTTATATTGCTTGGATCTTTAATTTATCTTGGGTTCGCATCAAGATTAAAGGTCTTCACGAAAGAAGAAAGGGAATTCATACTTTCAATGTTCCCAGATAGACTGAATGCAATACGAAAACTGATTAGTTTTCTTGTTCTAGGCAATCAAAAGTGAAAGATTAACAAACATTATATGTCTGAGAGTCCCGGAGAATTTTAATCATTTAATAGTTATAAGGTTAAGTTTGATTTATAATTCATTATGCCTAAACTTATTATGACAATGTAAAGTTAAAGCTACATAATATTTAAATATACACCTTTCTTATTATTTTCATGGACTTTAAAAAATTAATAGTAATATCCATAGCCATGATGTCAATCATAGGCTTTTCAATGGCTGTTATTGGGACAAATCCTGCTGTTCAAAATACTGCAGGAAATGCTAAAGTAGGAACTATTAGTTCGCAACTGACTTCATCTGCGAATCAGAATTCCAGCGCTCTTTCTCAGTTTCATAGTTTTCAGAATAGCCTGAATAGCACTGCGAGTTCTAAGGTTAAAGGTTCAGATCTCGGTGCAAATGGCACTGCAAGTCCAACCTTTCTCAATAACGTATCGAGCAAATTAAAAAATAGCCTTTTCCTGCCTAATTATAAGGCAGCGCAGGATTATAAAATTGTGGATGGGCATGTAAAACCTTCATATGTTTCAGCTCCGGCACCTATGGGTATAGGCGACTTTGGGTTAAAGAATGTTAGTGGAGTTCTAACTCCTTATCAACTTTCCACTAACAGTTTTGAGGGAACAATTTCTATTAGCAATCTCACGGCACTATATGCTCTAAATGATGACCCAAGCAACATTACAGTGCAGCTTAACACGGTTCTAAACAATGTCACACTATTTGGAAACTCAACATATTCATTCTGGACTCAGAATGTTTTATTATATTCATCCGAACACCATACCATACAGTTTGAGGATAACTTATGGAACTTTTCAAACAATAAAATATTTCTTACCTCCAATGCCATATATAATAGTACAGGGAAGGTTCTTTCATATTCAGGAGTCCATATCGCATATGGCCCATCATTCGCTGTGAAGACACCTTTCACTGTTCATCTTTACTTGAATTCAACAGTTATAAATAACAGAAACGCAGTTTATTTCAATTATTCTGTTCCACAGCTTTCTGTCCATGGTACATATGATTTAGTAATATTCAACTCCACTTATCACGTGGCAAGTACCTTTAAAACGCCTCAAGCTAATTTCTTAATTAGTGGTACACACATTACGCCTACAGGATATCTTCTTTATGACGCAGAGATAATGATCGGAGGTCCAGGAGGAGGAAGCACGACAACTCTTTACAATGTAAATGCAAACATGACCCTGAAGTATTATAACGGCACCAACAAGGCTTACATGAATGTACCAAGTGCCTATGACTACGGTACAGATACTGGAGAAACATCATCAGGAGAATCCATATACTGGAATTCAAATGATGTTGCCGAAATAAACACTGGTCCAAGTATCCTGCAGGGAATGTGGGGTGTACAATCCTCAGCAAAAATGGGGGACATGAAGATAACAGGTCAGATCAACCCTTCAAACGCATTTTTGTTTGTCAATGTTGGTACAGCGATAAATAATATTACTGCACAGTGGTCACCAATTCAGCATAACGGGAAGTTTATGTTATCCCTAACTCCTGGAACATATAGCATGCAGGTACTCCTTTCGAACTATGCACCCATATTCGAAAAAAATATATCAGGCAAAGCAGGCGGGCCTGCGAAAGTGATTACAGTGAACTTGACGTTCAACGAGTCATATTGTGGTTACACACCTCTATATGCGTTCAATAACAATCAACTTTCTAACATATCAGTTAAAGGAAGTGGAACACCAATGGAACCATACATTCTTGCAGACCAGTGCTGTGAAGTAGATCCAGTATTCGGGCACTTAAATGATTTTGGATTTCCTGTATTTATGGCTGTTTTTCTGAGTGGAACTACGGATTATGTGAGTTCAGTTCATAATGTACAGCCCTGTATTGAGAATTCTTATAACGGTTCCTATACTGGTTTTAATACTATGCCATACGCCTTTTACAAAGTTCAAAATTATTCCATGATAGGTATGAATGTCGGCGGTCTCTTCTACCCTGGAGAAGCTGGATTTATTGCAGGAGAGATAACCTTTTGGGATTCCTCAAACGATTTCATAATCCAATCTACTTTTTATACAAAGTTTCCAATCACAACGGTCAATTCTACAGATATAACCATATCAAACAGCTTGTCCACCGTAGAGTACAATAATATATATCTATACTGTGGAAGTGTTATTCTTGCAAGTGACGTAATTTGCGGTGGAAATTTAACCGAGGTAAATGGAACAGTTGATCTTGTACACAGTCATATAGAAGATACCAGTTTACTGGCATACGATGGAGCTTCCTTAAACATTCGTGGAAGTATTGTAACTAGAGACCGTTTACTGGTTGTGGATTCGAAAATGATGAGTACAGATAACCTTGTATCAGACAGTAAATATTATTATTCCTCTTCCTCAGTAACTTCAGTGAACGATAATCAGGGAAGCAGTGAAATCTTAGTCTATGACTCTACATTAAGCTATGTAGGGGGTCAGTACATAGAAACGTCTGTAATAGTTGTGGATTCAATAACTTACATCAGTGGATCTTATCTAAATTCAACATATATATGTAATTTAAATTCTGTTGTTAAACTGAGCTCAGTTAAAATATTTAACCTTGAACTTTATTCTTTAAATGGGCTAAATAACATTGAATCGGCTACAGGCGCATGTTTCTTATTAGGTTCAGAAAAGAGCAGTACTATGATCAGCAGTTCTAATCTATTTGTAGTTGAGGGTTTTTCCGAATTCGGGAACTTTTCTACTGCAGGTTCAATCATAACAGGTATAGAATTTGAATCAATATTTTCAAACAATTCCTTTAAAAACAGCATAATTCAAAGTATACCAACATCAGTTAATGCAGGATATGAATTTCCCACATACATATGGACTTACGATGGAACCAACACCCTATCAGGAGATACATTTGCCGTGATAAACTTCCAGAATGATGAAACAACAATATGCTCTGACTATAAGGTAAACATCAACAGCATTACCTTCATGGACGGTGTAAACAGTGTAACAGGATCAACATTCTTCACATCTGGAGGAGATTCAGCAGCAAATCTAATAGTACAGTATGGAGTAAACAACATTCAGGGCAATACATTTGAATCCAAGCATGTGGATCTTCTCGGGAATCAGTATGGAGCAGGCAGTTCCCTAATCGTTTACGGCGGTGTCAATGTTATAGGACACAACAAGTTTATAAGCATTAATTCTCCTGCAAGCAGTTCACTGATTAAATATGGAGATGTATCAACTCAAACAAGTAACCAGTATCTGTATTCGATTAATTTCACTGAATCAGGATTACCAAATGGTACAGCATGGAGTGTGGATGTAAATGGAACAACACATACAACAACTGGTTCATACATAAATCTATTAGTTTCACCAGGAACCTACTCATATAAGGCAACTTCATATGGATATGGTTCCATGTCTGGAACGGTAGATGTAGTATCTTCATCTGTCAACGAACCCCTCGCTTTTAGCAAGCTTCCCCAGTATTCGGTAACGTTTATGAAAAGTGGCTTACCCAGTGGTGTTAACTGGACAGTAACCATGGATCATATGACTATGTCAGGCTATACAAACATGCTTACATTTACAAACATCCCAATGGGCACATACACATATACAGTAGCTGATTCTTCAAGTCACTATTCTCCTATTGTTGCTTCCGGAACTATTGATGTTACATCAAATATGACACAGTCAGTTTTATTCAAGGGTGTAACCTATACTGTAACTTTCAATGAAAATGGATTATCCTCTGGAACAGAATGGACAGTAACAGTCAATGGACATCTATATTCAAGCACTAATTCTTCAATTACATTGACCATGCCCATAGGATCAAATCTAACATACAGAGTAGGCAACGAGAGTGGATATATTTCATCAGTGAGAACAGGAAACTTTGCAGTATTTGGAAATTACAGCGTGACAGTAAATTACGCAAAACCAGGAGTTTCCCCAACACTGACAGATGTGGGTATAGCAGTTGCCGCCATAGCAGGTCTTGCAGTTGGCGCAGGAGTTATGCTTGTAATGAAAAAGAAAACTGTTCCATAATTTTTTAAATTCCTTACTATTTTTAATTATAATTTTAATTTTTATGGGTAACCTTATGAAATTCTCCTAACATTTCAATGGAATAGGGCATATTGGATTTCGTTAACTGTTCTACATTTATTCCGATGTTTATTTCAGGATAATTATCGACCTTATCATTTCTTATTGACTTCAGAACATCCAGTGCATTTTTGATGGATCTTTTATATGCCTTGGAAACCTGCTCATTCTCAAGTATGTAATCCTTGGTTTCATCAGGTAGATCAACGCCAAGGAAATCCAGTAAATTAAGATCAGCAACACTCTTGAGTGGTGCAAAACTCAGAATCACTGTTGCTGGATTCACTTCTGCCTTTGAGCATAATTCACTGTATTCTTTCAGAAGACGGGTTATGTGATCTCCCTCGAACAACATCTGCGTTGTAAAGAAATCTGCTCCGGATATTGTCTTATATAACATCCTCCTTGCCTCACCGCCCCTTTCAGGCAAACAGATGTTTCCTATGGTAATATCGTTCAACTTTTTCGTCTTCATAAGATGTTTTGTAATCAGGTTTGCCTCTGATACATTTGGGCCGGTATATCTGTGATGTCTTGTATTTCCTCCCACAAGAACAATATTTCTGATGCCCTGTGATTCAGTTTCAATGATCCAGTTGGCAAATTCATCATAGGATTCCATGTGAGCTACGACCTTATTAATAATAGCTTCTTTTCCCAGTTGATCTGCAATTCCCCTGGCCAGTTTTCTTGTAAATATGCTGTTATACCTTGGCTTTCCCTCATGATTTTCTTCCACCAGTTCAGGAACATTAATGGCCGTCAATCCTGGAAAATCTGACAGCGTCCTGGATATATCCATAATCCGTGTTTCAATATTCTTCACGATCCTGCTGTCATGTTCCGGATCTCCGGTCTTGCTGTCCCTTAAGGGTATAACTGTGAATATAAGGGGTAAATTCTTGAGAGATTCTTTGAAGTTAACCATGCTAATCATTCTTATAATGTTTGATTGCTTTTAAGTCTTGGGAGCTATTTTACCATTTCGGTTAAAGAAATGGCAATTATGCATGAAAATACGTTAAAGCTTCTTACGTGATCATGATCCAATACTGTTTGTAACTCATATTGTAATATGAAAAACTCTGAAAATACTCAATAAAAGTCATATGAGGCATATTACAATAGTATGAGCAACTTCATGTGAAATTCTGATATTTGATTTTTAATGTGCAATGAATTTGCATATAATGTGTATTTGATCTTGAAAAACTGCCTTATGTGCTTATTATATATATTTCTGATCAAAATGAATTCAACAAAAATTATAGCTGTTGTGCTTGGAGTTTTGATGATAGGCTTTGCAGGTGCCTTTGCTTACACCTACTCGGATCTTGCAGCCCATCCTCAGGCAAGCCCTAACACAGAGGAGTCAGCGATTCTTGGACATGCATTCTCTCACTGGAATGATATATCCATAGAAAATTCAACGTTATTGGGAAGTCAGTATGCTTCTAACGCTACACTTCAGTGGGTTGGAGGACCACTTACAGGAACATATCATGGCGTTGGAAATATAACCTCTACATGGAACAAATTCTTTGGTCTCTGGAGTGCAGTCTGGTTTTACTCTGTTAATCCACCCGCAGTTTCAATGAGTGGTATTTACGCTACGGTGACATCCCAGAACCAGTTCATTGTTACACCTCTCAATAGCCAGTACCAGGCTCAGTACATAAATGTGAGTTACACACTGGTATACAGCCTTGGAAAAGTATCTGTATCCTCATCCACTGGCGTAACCGCATATACTTCTGCAAGCACATCCGCAACAGGACCAATGATTCAAAAGGAGATATGGAAGATTACAGGTTCAGGATTCGTCACTTCTACGGAGAAGAATTCTCAGATCAATCAGATCAATTCACTGGCATTCAACCACTGGAACAACATAGCCATAGAAAATATAACAACAGTAATGCAAGAATATGCAACTAATGCTACACTTCACTGGGCAAACGGTCCATTAAAAGGCAATTACAATGGATACAGTTCAATAATGGGAACTTGGACCAAGTTCTTTGGCCTGTGGAATGCAGTATGGTTCTACTCAGAGGCACCTCCTATTGTTACAATGCATGGAAATAGTGCAAATGTTAATGCTACTGTACAGTTCATAGTTCAGAGCAGTTCTAACCTTTCAAAGTTCGAATACATTAATGTCACATACGGAATAGAATATTACAACATGGGCTTCGATATTCACACGGGAGCATACAACTATGAGATCATATACGAGAACTTTGACAATACTGCAATCGGACCCATTAATAAGGTTTGAAATCTAAAACCTTTTACCCTTATTTGAATAGGCAGATTGGTAGTGTAACACTTGGACAGGGAGACTGAAAGGCTTGTGTGGTATATTCTGGGAGCTACTAGAGGTGGCCCAATGAGAATGAGAATCATTGAAAAACTGATAAACAGGCCACAGAATATGAACAGCCTTGCAAGGGAACTGGATGTGAACTACAGAACAGTTGAACATCATATTAACATACTTATCAAAAGTCAAATGATCGTTGAGGAGGGTGAAGGATATGGCAAAATATACTTTCCATCTGCAATGGTAGAGCAGATATATGATGAAATTGTGGCAATGATGAAGAGGAGGGGAATGAATGTATGAGTGAGGTAATGT
>JAKBRR010000118.1 GCA_021845325.1 Thermoplasmata archaeon | reverse complement strand
CAGAACTAATTCACCGAGAATGTCAAGATTGTCTAAAGGCTCATCAAGCAAAACTATATCCGGATCACCAATAATTGCAGCACCGAGAGATAATCTCTTTAGTTCTCCAGTTGAATATGTGTTTATAAGTGCCTTCCCTTTCTTTACCAGTCCTATTTGATCAAGAATAGAAGCTACCTCTTCATGAATTCCAGCATCTGATCCCTTCCTGATGCTGGAGATAAAGCTGAGAAGATGACCACCTGACACAAACTGATAAAATCTCGGATTCTCAATAAGTGACCCGATACCCCTCACTGCATTTTGCCTGTCTTCTCTTATGTTTATTCCATTTATTTCAATTTCACCCTTGAAGTATTCAACTGAACCAGACAATAATTTCAATATCGTTGATTTTCCAGCACCATTGGGTCCCAATAGCCCAATTATTCTAGGTGAATCTAAATTGAGCTTCTTTATTTCCAGGGTCTTATCTGGTCCCATATCTTTACTCAGATTTTTAATAACAATACTGCTCATTTAACTATCCCTCTTCTTAGGAACATCAGATACGCAATGAGCAAAAAACAGCCCGTATAGGCCACTAATATTTCTACTGAGTACAATAATTGCCATATGGGTACTGGTGAAATAGAACCGCCATAGAAAAGGACGTATGGATCAAGATTCATGAAAACCCTGTAAACTATTCTATCAGCGTTTACTTTAATCAGCAGAGGGTTTAGTCCTGATGCTTGAAAAATAAGTGAAACTATGTCCATGACCACAATATATAAAATTAAATACGAAATGGATGCATTTGACTGTTTTGAAAAGAAAGTACTCACTGCAATTCCCATGGAGACATCTGAGAACGTGAGCAGAAGCGCAAGAAGATAATAGGTTATAAAATTGAAAGAAGGTAGAGCTTGAAATTCAATTATAAAAGAGACAAACTGTATGGCAATATAGATTGATACAATTGTTGCTGTTGCAATAAAAGCCGAGATCAATTTTCCAAGCAGGATTACATCTCTTGATACTGGCAGTGAAAGAAGTTGATATATGGTTTTCTGCTCTAATTCGTAAGAAATAGAACCTGCAGCGAAGAATGCGGCTCCTAGAATTGGTATATAGATAAATATGTTCCCCCATATAAAATTAAACGTTGCTTCTTTCAACTGTTCTGGCAAATACAATGAAATTCCGCCCTCCTGAACAAAACTTTGTATTATTGATCCAAAAGTAAAAAACGTAAGAATAAACATAAGGATCGATATGATGATAGTTAGAAAAGCCATAAAGGAAAATGCACGGGAGTTCCAGAAATTTAAAGTGAAAAAACCAGATATTTTTTTAAGTTCGAAAAGCATTTCTTTACCCTATCACTGCGGACAATATTATTTTTGTAATAAACTCAATCGCATTATTGTTTCCCATTGAGATCCTCAGTTCGATCTTCTCCCCGGTTGGCGGATACACCATTATATAAGGAGGTAAAATACCAAGGAGCAAAATATAAATTTTATTTACATTGACTGAATAATTGAACATAATGGAAGCGAAAATAGCATTTGGGGTAATGTTGGCGCTTATAAATCTTACTGGATTTCCATGATGAGACATATATAAAAACGAGAATTGAGAATCCGTGTCTATGAAGTTCTCAATGCTCGTGTTGCCCGCTTGATTTTTCGAATAAGCTATGAGTGCATCTTCGATAGCTGTCAGACTTCCCAGAATATCTATACTTGGAAGTGGATTGGAAAAATAAAACGTATTACTTGGAAAAAGTTTCTGGTAGAGCCCTATGGAACTGTTCGATTGATTCAAATTTTTTGCACTTATGGTAATTTTATAAATTGGGTATCCCAGTATTGAATCAATATAATTCAGGGAGATGTTGTCCCTAATATCTTTAGGAAAAACAGCTGAAATCCCCCCAAATTGATTGACCGGTAAATTAATGACAGCTCCGCCGGTATTGCCAGTTACAAATGTGTATACTTTTAAGTTTCCCGCTTCACTATAGAAAAGAAATGTTGAATTTTCAGGTATAAAATAAAACGGGTTCCGTAGTTCATCAACCTTATTACCAGAATATGAGATAGAACTTGTTATGCCAGCCATAAATAGTGAAAATACTACTAAAGCTGAAAAAATTTTATATTTATATCTCATTATTTCCAATATTATTGCATTTAATAAATTTGTTTAAACGTCCATGCAAGACTTTTTTAAAAACATATTGCAAATATTATTTCTTATTCTAAACGTATTCGTTTGATTCTATTAATAGAAAGATATATTTGTTGTTATTCCAATTAAGTGTATGGAAACTTTTGAGGTTATAGAACATTCCAGGAATTCCAACTTAGAGAAGGGACAGAAGGAAATCATAGCAATTGAATATATAAAACCTACTTATATAAAAGGTATAATTTCCGTAGATATAAAAAAAGGAGATACAGTTAATGTTGAAAGTAATAAAATATATAAAAACAAATTGGAAATAGGATACGTTACGATCAAAAAAAGTTCGTCAGATGTGGTTTTGGATACCAGCCACGACATAAAGTATACTGGTGGTTATTCAATTGACGGCAAGACAATCTATCTGGATGAACATTTTCCAAAAACTCTAAAGGTTGAGGGGAAGGATATTGATACAACTGCCACAATCGGCCTGCACCATGAACTCCCTGAAAAATGGCTTTCAGACAATGATTTCGAATACCCTTATGCACATGAAGTTGCCACGGGAATTGAAAAGAAGTTTGTTGAGTATCTTGGAGTGACGTGGAAAGGATATTGCGAGGAAGTAGACAAAAATCTGAGGAAGGTATACAGCCAGAAATTAAGAGAATCACCTGCATCCCTGGACTTAGCCCCATATCTGTATTGCAGGGACAGGGAAGCTTTAAAGGAGATCAGGGAGAGTGAACCTGAAAAATGAATTACCTAAATATTTTGTGATCCGGATCAATGCTGTTTATTCCCAGTTTCCGTATTTCGCAAGAATAAAGATACTCTCCCAACATCATAATTTAGATTTTCAACTATTTTATCACCAGCGGGCCTTTTCTTCAACATAAATCCACTTTTTGTTACCAGAAATAAATAAGAATTGTTCTTCATATCTATGCCCAGGCATATTCCATTGTTTTCAATTAGGTATTTTATAAAGAATTTTTCAGAATAGAATTTCATTTAAATCAATAAATGCCTTTCGAATAGATTTATTTTAGCATATGTTATTTGTTTTAGATATATGAAAAATAATGAGGAACACTTGACCCTGAAAATTGGTAATAAGACTGTACCTCTTGCATTTGTTGAGATTAATTCATCATTTTATGTAATTTCTTCAGGCAATTCAAATAGA
The DNA here is from genome assembly GCA_021845325.1 of Thermoplasmata archaeon. Next base: position 2,812 of record JAKBRR010000118.1, on the reverse strand, counting down.
TGGCCAGGGGAAGTTCTAAGACAGGGATCTGCAAGAATCTCACTTCACGGAGAAGATATACTGGTAACACCAAAGCTCGTAACAGATTCAGATCAACAGAAAAAAATCAAGGATACCATGATTGCAAAATATGGAGACCTGAAATTTAATAAATGGTTTGCGGAAATATCACGAATTATTAAACTTTCTCAAACGAATGAAGTAAATGAAAAAAATATGGATCATTATGAGGAATGGTTGAAGGACGAGTTTGATTCCATTGCTCAGCACTATGACCATCATATATATGATAATCTGGTAAACAACTACCTCAGAGAACGATCCATTTCCCTGATGAAAACATTTTTCCCCCCTTCGCAAAGGCTCATGGAGATAGGTTCGGGCACCGGAACTGAAACTTTGGAAATGCTAAAAAGTGGTCATGAAATTACAGCCATAGACATATCAGAGAATATGAATTCCATATTGAGAAAGAAAGCGATTGATGCAGAAGTAAGTGATCTTCTTACAACCATAACTATGAAGGCATCAGATCTTGTAAATCACGAGGAGGATTTTATGAATAAACCATTTGATGGATTATACTCTAATTACGGAGCACTAAATTGCGAGTCTAACATTGATGCCATAATGGAAAGCGTTCACAAAATTGTTAAACCCCATGGAAAGGTGGTTCTTGGGATTTTCAATAAGTTTTGTATTCTGGAAATGACGGCACACATGATTGGAATGAAACCGCGGAGAGTGTTTGAAAGATTTTCAAACAAGATTCCCGAAGGAGCTTCCAGATTCTGTATTGATGTATACCCTTATTCCCCTGCATATCTGAAAAGGCTGTTTTCAAAACGATTTAACATAGAGATGATATATGGATGTCCCGTTATATTACCACCATCCAATTATTCCTTCATGATTAAAGGAAGAATCAATGAAGAAAGAATAAAGAAAGCGGACATGTTTTTTTCAAAACTATGGCCATTCAATTATATGGGGGATCATACCTTATATTTTATGAGAAATAAGAACTGACATTTAAGAGAATTCATGATTTTGATGTTTCAATATTTTTCCATAAAATCTGATCATGGCTTGTCATGACGTCTATGTAAGCAGATAATTTAGCAATTATCTCAATAAGAATAAGAATTGGAAATATCAAAGCCCATCTCTTGTTTCGCTTTAGAGTCTTCTTGAAAATTGCCAGAGTCCCTCCGGTGTTATTTAACACCATAAATGAAACTGAGCTTGGTTTTTCCAGCTTTTTCCCTATTTGTATGTGTCCATAATTTATTCTTCTTCTCTGCTGAATCAAATCAGTTAACGTTGATGGAACAAAGTTTTTAACTTCCAGATCTCCAAAGTATACACCTCTAGCACCATTCTTCTGAGCAATCAGGCATTGATATGCATCATCGTTTACAACTTCAGGAAGCCTCTCCAGAAATTTTCTCTTTATGTAGAGGAACTCCCCGCCATGGATAGGGATTCCATTTTCAGAAAAATATCTCAACTGGATATCCCGTATGCACCAAAGAAGACATCCAACCTTTCTGATTAATCCGTTTTGCCTTACCTGCGTAACATTTGTAATTGCCAATCCGTGATCCTCAATCCTTTCCAATATGGCTTGAAATATGGATGAATCAAATGTAATATCTGCAGAAATTAAGAAAACGTTTTCATTCTCTATTAGCTTAAGTGCACGATTGTATGCATTGCTTTTGCCCAGTCTGATCTGAGAATATGAAACTATATCGGTTTTGCTGTTATGAGATAATATGAAATCAGGAATACTTCTGTCACCGTCAACCGCCCAGATTATCTGATCTAATGCCGATTTGTGCAATATAGGGTAAATTCTCTGAACTGAAGAAAGATCATTGTTTGAAAAAACGATTGCAGTGCTATTCATAGCTATCGTCACCCTTGAAATCCATCTCATACTTTCTGTACTTTTCTGAATCGAGGTAAAAATATTTTCTAGAAATCCTTGGACTAAACTTTGCTGATTCGCCCTTTCTGATTATATCCATATGAGAGTTGATTTGTGTTTTGATATATAAAAAAGGTGCCAGAAATAAGAATACTGCAAAATCTATGATCCCGAGAATAGTTGCGTTCTGGTCATTATCTTTATTGGAATGGAATTTCATCCTGTTTAAAAGTTCCTGGTAATATTCTGAACCGTGAAGAGGTATAACCTTTTTAGCATCCATTTTTTTCAGTGGACTCATACTCCCTGAATAAAAATCTGCTGCATAGTCTGCATCCATGAATAATGAAAGACAAATCTCATTGTCTCTTATTATTCGTCTTGTAATAAGCGACCGCAATATAACTGTCCACAACTTTCTTTTTTCAGAAATTATGAAAACATCAACATCATCATCCTCTTTTGGTTCATATGATACGGATCCTGAAATCCCAATAAATTTGACCCATTTCTTTTTCAGGAGGCCAGAAAAGTTCACAGCTTGCTCGATCTTCCTTGTCTTTGACTGCGACATTATGGAGCTGCCATTTTCATTTAATGATTCTATTTGCAACTATTATACCTCCAATTATCATACTTATGAAAGAAAAGATTTAAAAAAATAATTTGTTGAAACATAGTTACTAATATATTTTGCACTTATTAAATCTTTATACTTGCTGTTGTCATAGAATTAAAAACCAGAATTAAGCCATTAAATGTCAATGTTTATATATTATAATCATGTATATATGATATGGATAAATCGATGCTATCAGGAAAAGAGGGCAAGATCAGAATCTTAGGTTTTTTGCTCCTGATTGATTTTATTGTCACAAT
>JAKBRR010000117.1 GCA_021845325.1 Thermoplasmata archaeon | reverse complement strand
GAACATTAAACTTAATTGATGTGTTTATACGCACTGGATATTTCCATTTGGATAAAAATAACCACTTTATTTGATTTCTCCCTGTTTTTTTAAACCGTATTTACAAAAATCAAGGGATCTCTGGAGCGTTCCTGAATATTTTTCAGCAACGCCAACACTGATCCATTCTTCCGCAGGAATAAGATGAAACCTGAATTCTCTATTGATTGCAATGAGCTCATTAATTGCCGGGGTAAGCTCATTTGAAACTGACAGTTTTTCAAAACATTTGAATATTTCAGATTCTAGGACATATGTTGCGCATAATGCCACATCGCTCTTAGGGTGCTCAGGCTTCTCAGTGACTCCAATTACTTTTCCCATGGAAGAAAATTCAACATTTCCATACGATTTCGGGTGGTCAGTCTTAAAGCCTGCAAGTACATTGACATTCCCTGCAGAGGCATCAGTAATCATTTCCGAGTACATTTTCCTGTTCAGAATCACTCCATCTCCAGCATTTAATATGAAACTATCCTTTCCTATGAAATCTCTGGCAATGCTCACTGCATGGCCGTAACCCAGAGGTTCTTCCTGAAACATCAGCTCTACCTGAGGAAATTCCCTTGCAAGATAGGTTTTTGTAATTGAATCATCAGGATTTAGAACAATGCCAATTTTTTCTATGCGGTTTTCAATCATTCTGTTTATGATAAGGTCAATAATTGGTCTTAGAACTGTCTTTCCCTCTCTTATATCATACATAGGCAGCATCTCCTTCCTGAATTTTCCATCCAGACCGGACCTTGTGCCTTTTCCAGCAGCCGTTATGAGACCTTTCATCTGACCTTACCCTATGGTATTAATTATTTTATATATTCCCTGTTCTGTTCAAAAACGTTAATCATATCGCAAAAAGCATATAAGTTGCAAAGCATACCCAAAAATATGGCTGAAGATTCGGGGAAGTTTTTTACGCTCGACAGTTTTGATTTGAAAGGTAAAACCGTATTGTTAAGACTTGATCTGAATTCTCCAATTCACCCAATAACAGGGGAAATTCTCAGCGAATCCAGACTGAAATCTCATGTGAGGACAATCAATGATCTGAAATCATCCAGAGTGGTGATTCTGGCTCATCAAAGCAGACCTGGAAAAAACGATTTTATATCACTGAGGGAACATTCCAGAAGACTCCAGAGGCTCGTAGGAAGGAAGATAACATTTGTTGATTCACTTTTCAACAGCAGTGCTGTTAATGAAATCTCAAAAATGAAAGACGGAGATATATTGATGCTGGAAAATACAAGGTTTTATTCTGAAGATGTTTCCATTGACTCCACTGATTATGATATCCTTGAATCAACCAATTTCGTAAAAAATCTCTCTCAGGTAACAGATTACTTTGTCAATGATGCCTTTCCTGCTATCCACAGACCGCAAACAAGTCTCATAGGTTTTACCAGACTGATGCCAAATATTGCGGGTAGACTCATACAGACTGAAATAGAAGCGCTGGACAGATTTCTAAAAGGTCATGAGAAACCAAAGATTGCCATTCTGGGAGGTGCAAAAATTGACGATTCCATTGCAGTTTCAAGATCATTCCTCGAAAAGGATATTGTGAAGACCATAATAGCCGGTGGTGTTGTTGGAAATGCATTTTTAATGGCAAAGGGCGCGAACATAGGAAAAAAGAACAAAGACTTCATCATAAAGAACAACAGGAATCATGAAAAGCTCATAGCAATTTGCAAAGAGCTCCTTGAAAAATACCCCGACAGGATAATTTTGCCTGTTGATTCAATTCTTAATCCATCCAGACGGATTTTAAAAACAGAGGAAAGTGTTCCTGATGATGAGATTATGGCAGATATAGGGCCCGAAACAGCAAATATTTTCCGCGATGCCATTGCAAAGGCAAAGGGAATCTTCATTAACGGCCCAATGGGAATGTATGAGATCGCAGAATACGCAGGCGGAACACTTGATATATTTATGGCGGTATCTGAAGCCAGGGCAATCAAAATAGCAGGAGGCGGACATACAATATCCGTTCTGGAATCTCTGAACGTAATGGATAAAGTTGATCATGTATCAACAGGAGGCGGGGCACTCATAAGCTATTTATCCGGTGAGAAGATGCCAGTTCTTGAGGCTTTAAAACTAAGTTATAAGCACTTTATTGAGGATGATAAGATTGACAGAAAATGAACAGGAAATAACCCTGAGCCAGGAAATCCAGTATCTGCAAAATATTATAGAATCAACTGACAGACAGATATCTGTCCTTTCCAAGGGCGCTGAAGATTATCTGAGAGCACTCTCAGTTCTTGAGGAATCTGCCATTGAAAGCTCCGGTGATGTGAGAATATCCATTGGCGGTGGCGTATTTGTAAAGGCAAGAATAGAGAGCAGCAAACCTCTTATTATACCCATAGGTTCCGGAATTTTCATTGAAGAATCTCCAGATCAGACAAAGGAAAGATTAAAAAAACTCATAAGTGACATTAATGCAACACTGGAAAACATGAATGCACAGCGGAAAGTTGCAGCATCGCAATATGAGCAGTTAATATCCATGATGAGAGAAAACGCTGGAAAGAAGGAATGATTCCGTGTTTAAAGGACTGAAGAACAAGTTTTCAAACATATTTGGCGGTGAAAGCGAGACCGAAATAAGAGGGTCAAATTTTATTCAGAATGTATATGAAGCACTTCTGGAATCAGATGTTTCTCTGGAAGCAGCAGACAAAATATCCACAGTTCTATCAAAAAGGATTCAGGACCCCAAAAAAAAGTATTCCAGGGAAATGCTTAAAAAAAGCCTTTATGATACCGTTCTGGAGTTTCTTAATGGGGTAACCGCTGATGCCTGGGGCATGCTTCAGGGAGATGCTCCATTCAAGATTTTGTTCCTCGGAATCAACGGAACAGGTAAAACAACAACCATTGCAAAGATGGCAAGATTCCTTATTGAAAGAAACAGGCGCGTTGTTCTGGCTGCATCAGATACATTCAGAGCAGGGGCCATCGATCAGCTCAGCTATCAGGGGGAGAGAGTTGGGGTAAAGGTGATTAAACACCAGCCAGGAAGCGATCCATCGGCAGTTGCATATGATGCAATTGAGCATGCCCGTTCCAGAGGAATAGATTATGTTCTCATAGATACCGCGGGACGTATGCAGAACAATATTAATCTCAGAGAGGAGATGAAAAAAATCAAGAGAGTAACCAAACCGGACCTGACAGTTCTCGTAATAGACTCCATGGCTGCGAACGATGTAATGGAACAGTCAAAAACATTTTCCAGGGAGATTGGATTCGACGGCCTTATTGTAACCAAACTTGATACCGATGCAAGAGGTGGTTCTATCCTTACAATATCTTCAGAATTAAAAAAGCCAATATTATTTATAGGCACAGGCCAGAATCCTGAGGATCTTATGGAATTCTCTCCGGATTGGGTTATAAAAAAGATGCTCCCCGAAGAGCTTTTGCCCTCATCTCAGACCTGAGATCGCCCTGCAAACATCCTTCACAGGCATCTCTGTTGTTATGAGAGGAATATTTTCAATCTCTGCTATTTTCACTGCCAGTTCATCAACTCGATCAGCCTGGATATATACAACTGCAGCAGGCTTGAGAGGATGAACGCGGATTGCGATCATGGGGCTCCTGCCCAGCTTAACATCTGTAAAAAATATTGCCCTCTGGCTCGACCATCCATAGAGAAGGCTGTATTCTGAATATGAAAATGAAAGGATCGCCTTTATGCCGTCAACGACGGTATATCCATGGACATACCTGTCTATCCCTTTTTTTGAATGTACTACTCCATCAATTGCCTTAATCATTCTGGAAAGGTGAACATCGTGATCATAATCGCTTATGTCTATGAGCGCCTCGTAAGGAACCCCGCTGTTATACCTTCTCAGTATTATACCACCCCTTGCCTTATCTATTTCAGTCAGGGCATAGACAAATTTCTTAATGGTAGCAATCCCGGGAGATTTTCTTCTTCCAGACTCATAATCACTTATCATGGACGGGGAAATGTCCATTGCTCTTGAGAGGTCAACCTTGGCAACCTGAAATTCCTCTCTCCACTTTCTCATGGTTTCTCCGGGATTTTCAGAAATAGTTATCTCTCCTGCGACCTTCTCCTCAAGATTCATTAAATCTTATGCTCATCGGTAATAATAATTTGACGATTTCAAGTTCATTTTTAAGTAAAGCTTGAAAAATACGTTACTATGCGGTATTTTTATCAATGTACAATTTTCATTACGGTAATGATTAATTCTCTCTGAATGTATTTAATATATTGAGGCAATACCTGAATCATACAATGAATATTCCTATTCTTCTTGCCGCACTGGGTATAACACTGCTGGAAATGTCAGAAGCGTCTGCGGTTGGAATTGCGCTTTATGCAGAGCAGAAGGAAATATCAATATTTCTGGCAATTGCTGTAAGCTCTGCAATAGTGCTGACTATTACAGCTATAGCAGGAGACCTTCTTACTTATTTTCCCTTATTTTACGTCAGGCTGATTTCTGCAACGCTGCTTCTCTATTTTGGAATAAGACTTTTCTTCAGTGCAAGACGGTCTGTAAAATTTCAGAAGTATGGGCCGCCTAAAAATTCTCATGAGGAAACTGGCAAAGGCAGCCTGCTGGTAACAGCATTCTCTGTGGGTGCAGTGGAATCATTTGAAGCGGCAATAGTTCTGGTCGCACTTTTCCCCCAATCGTATAACTCCACACTGGAAGGGTTATTTGCCGGTGTATTCATCGTTATAATTGCAGCATATGTATTGAGATCGCAGGTTAGAAAGGTTAAGCAGGCAATAATGAAGATACTGGTATCATCCCTGCTACTTACATTTTCCATCTTCTGGTACCTTGAAAGTGTTACGACGACAATGGACATCTACCTTATTCCTATCTTTGCAGTTGTATTTTTAACGGTCAATCATATGGCAAGAAGAGGAATCTGAAAAGGATCACATCTCCTTTTCAAAATCCAGAACTGCAGCAAAAATAATTGCCTGAAGCCCCATTTTCTTATCATGAATTTTAATGGGCCAGACATCCCTTACGGCAACTATTTTGTGTCTGATCTTTGCAATTTCGGTTCCATCGGAGCCAATAATGAGGTATTTTCTCCGCATTACATTTCCCTTAACTGTCATGACAGGATCATCACTGTCGCTCTTTGTCCATCTGGCTTTTATACCTCCTATGAGAAAACTCCTTTTGAGCAATATTTTTCCAATTACAGTTCCAGCTTCAGGCTCAACAACCTCAAAGGATGTCTTCCATGAACCGGCATATTTTTTTACTTCCAGTGCAAGGTTATCCTGCTTATCGTTAATCCTGTAAGTATATTTCATGGATCTCCCCAGCCATTTTCCGTACTGGCTGATGGCTTCACCGCCGAGATTCTGACCCCAGCTCAGGTGAACCGAACATATTGTGTTTTTATCCTTATCCATAACACTATAGTGTTTTCCCAGAGCAACTATTTTTTTTTTCATTAGAACTTCTTCTTTTCCATTCAATTCAGCCATAATTGAGTTTAATGCATTCTGTGTCATCAATCTATAATAGTTTGGTTCATATATAAATTATTTTACGTATTCAGGATGAAACAATCATCTATTACGCGAATAAGTTTTGAAATGATTTTGTGTCATACAAATTCACCAATATGCTCAAGCAGGGGTTTCAGGTCTTTTCTAATAAGCTTTCCATAATCTTTTAGAGAATATGTTATTGTTTGATTCTCATCTCTTGAAACGAGACCAAGTGAGATAAGCTCCTTAAGCCTGGAAGATATTGCCGTTGCACTTGAAAACGGGATATCTTTCAAAATTTCATTGAAGTTCTTTTTCTGGATATTATTTCCCAGCAGTGCAAGAATAAGAATCGTGTATTTTTTACCTAGCACTTTTAAAATGGAGATTGAAGGGTCTATGCAAATAGTTAGATTTCCATATTCAATCATACACGCTCTAGTTCTGTTGCTTATTCTTCGCTGCTCATTTTTATTCAAATCCTCGCCCTCAGGAAATCTCATATTCTAGCATGTGAGTACTCTATATTTCTGTTTTCAGTTGAAAAGAAAATAAAGCTATGTTTTGTAAATTACATGATCAAAAACGCTTGCCAATGCAGGAAATTTGGCAATATTATTAAGCTATGTC
>JAKBRR010000116.1 GCA_021845325.1 Thermoplasmata archaeon | reverse complement strand
TGTTATAACCCATTAAAAGCCATAGAAGATATACAAGCGAACTGGATTGAAGGAAGTTGATGTGAATTCCATTGAATATTGCCGGAATGGATATCAGGATAATCGTTCCGTTTATGGCTGCCATCATAATTCCTATGGTCGTGTTTGATAAGGCTACCCATTTGTATTGAACCATATTACCGGAACACAATTTATTGAACATATAAAAGGTTTACAACTTAAACATTAAGTGCAATACTTTTTAATGTCTGTGTATACTTAGCATAGAAACCATATGTTATAATGAAACTATTTCTATGTTTTTTACCTGCTTTTCGGGATTAAATACAAATCATAATTTTATAAATTAGTTACATTGGGACCTATATTTTCCCTTTACCATTCTCATTGTAAAAAACCATTTTATACCAATGTAAATTGTTCCCCATGGATAAGTCCGAACTCTCAGAGGTTATACTTCAGATAATGCCTGAGAGACGTGATAATGGAAAATTTCATTTTATTCTACTCAGGGGAAACAATGAATTATTTCCTCTAACGGGAGAATATTCCATATTTACAAAATCAATCCCGGTAATCAATAGTTACCGCCTCTTTCTCCTTAGAAACAACAAAGTTAAGGTATCTGGATTTCTTTATGCAAAGCCGGGCATAGAGCAACTAACTATTTTTAATGGAACATTTCTTAAAATTTGCGAATACTGTAATGAGAGGAATATGGGTATAGCTGGAATTAATTTAGCTGGAGCAGATGGTTCCGTGATTAATATCCTGTATCGAGATGGAACCACAATCGATTTGGATACTATCAACAATTTCCGAAGCAGGGCTTACAGGATTAATCATATAGTTATTAGAGGGGAAGAAACAGAAATTTGTTTGAAAAAAGACTTTTCAATGGAAGCTTTTGGCAGAAGACAGGAAGTGTCAAAAATCATTTCAGAAATAGTCTATGAAGCACTTTCTCTCTCCATGGAGGCATTTGAAAGAATTGGTAAATGTGTTTTCAAAAAAGGTGGAAGTATTGAAGAGAGACCTGTTCCAGTAAGATTTTTGATTTCCGACAGACATGCATGGGACCTTTTTCTTTCAAGCAAACTTATCACATGGCGGTCAAAAATTTCGGGCGGGTCTGAAATGGTGATATTTCGAAGAGGTGACAGTCAAAATCTGGTAAGGGCATTTATGGAGGATAATAAAATTTCCATATTTCCAATGGCAAGCACATCCATAGGTATGATCGGCAAGCTGGCCGAAGAGATAGAGGATATGGGGGGAGTTTTTATTGCCTGAGTTGAAAACCTATTCTTTCGAACAATCTAACAACAAAGAGGGAATATACCTTCACAAACTTATTAGCATGGTATATTCTGCAATAAAATCGCAGGAGCAATTCCTTGACATAGATCAGGTTGAACGCCCAGCAGTTTCAAATGGGTTCGCCCTGTTGAAGTTTAATGAAAGGAATGGAAATCCAATCAGGTTTTTCCTATGTATAGACGGGCGGTATTTTGGATATTTAAACAGATACAACTATTCAGGATTTGAAAGAAAGATATTGGTGACTTATGCCAATCACAGAAAGGCTTTTGATGGACTAACGGGAGAAAAGTGGTATTCAGGCAGGGATGGAAGCGAAGCCCTCGTAGTTCTTCCGGATTCTGAAATGCACATGTCCTTAATTCCCCAGGCTCCATTTCCAGTTTATGAAGGCATTGATCCGGTTTCTTTTTTTGAATGTATGCGGGCTGTCCTTGGTTACAGGAAGAGTTATGGGTTCTCTGTGGCGCGCCTCATACTGCTAAACGAACTTATGCCTTTCCGGTTGGGAATAAACGGGGAAGATTTATCAAAGACAATAGATTTTTATCTAGATACCGGCATAAAGTCAGGAATAATCACATCAAGACAGGGCAAACTGATGATCAATGGAAAAGCTTTCCGATCTCCTTCTATTACTGCTAAATATTATTTTGGCTATATGGAGAGGGCAAGAAAGAAATCATTATATGATTTTTAAGTTATATTATAGAGCATAACCCAGTAAAAGACCAATCAATGGAGAAATGATCCACATAGCAACCACGATCATAAATGGCTTAAGGAAAATTGCCTTAATTTTATATGAAATTCCTGAACCAAGGATGCTGGAAGTTAGGGTTTGAGTGTTCGATAATGGAACGGAAAAAAATGTGGCCGTTTCCACGAGAAGGGAGGATACCAGAAGTGAAACAAAAGCGCTCACATATCTCATGGAATACATTTCCTGGGAAACACGTTTTATAACACCTTTGCTCAGGAAAATAGATCCAAAAACAATGCCAAATGTCATTATGGCGAGGTCTGAAAGGTTATCACCGGTAAGTGCCGCTATTAGTCCCAGGGTATTTGCACCCAGTGTAAAGGCCGTTAGAAAGGATACAATGACAAGAAGTGGTTTTAAAATCTTCGGAACAGACCAGGGGTTGATTGAAGATTTTCTCAGCATAACTCTGTTCAAAACTATGGATAGTATTATTGATATTAAAGGAGCAAAAACCCATGCGGCAATAACGAGGTACACATAATCTACGTTAAAGGCATACCCATATCTCAAAGAGATGCCCAGTCCAGTCCCAACAAGAGCCATTGTAAGCGACAGAGGTATCCTTGCCCATGTGGCGAATATAAAAATGAACAGGGAAACTGCAAGGGCAAATATTATAAAAACTGGAGACTGCGGCATTATTTTTGCCACAGAATCCTTGAGTAAATGGCCCTCAATAAGTAAACCAAATGAAAAACCTGCAATTCCTACAATTAAACCCATGTCCCTGCTTACAATTCTTGATCCTATAATATTTCCAACGGCGGCGCTTAAGTTATTGCCTGATACGAAACCGGACAGTAAACCCGAAAGTACAAGGATTGTTATAAAATAAATCATTTTGAAACAGATTGAACAATAGTAAGGACAATGTCAGATACATCTTCACATCCATCGAGCATATCATCGAGTATGTGAACCATGGAATTTAGATGATTAAAGGCCAGGTAAGATATTGAATCTGATTTTTTATAAAGTAAGTCGATAATACCGTCTTTCATTTCGTCGACATCCTGTTCAAGTCTTTCTATCTCTTCTCTCTTGGTCCTGATTTCCTCAAGGTTGTTCGCCTCAAGAATCTGCTTTATTAATTTTGAAGCTGAAACGTTTGAGTTTATAATGTCAATAAAGTTAGAATACACATTTCTAATGAATTTTTCCCTTTCATCTTTAAAAAGAGGACTATTCCTTGCTCGAACGACCTCCCTTGAGATCCAGTAGGATTTGTCCAGAATGTCATCAAATGTTTCAGCCAGTTCAAGAAAATTGTCCATTAGATTTGAACCTATTGCCCCCGAGGTAATAATATTCTTGAGATTAAATGTAAGAGAATCTCCTTCTTTCTCCTTCTCATAAACGTTTTCAGCTAGAGTTTCTAAATTTTCATTTTCACCTGATATCATCTCCAAAATGTAATTACTGGATGACTCTATCAACTCTGCATAATATGTCATCTTCTGAAGAACCTGCCTCTCTCCAACAACCATTAATCTCTTCAGAAAACTGTAGTTAACCATTCTTTTAAATTGTTAAAGGATATAAAAAGCTCTCTCATATGTGAATGAATTTAAACATCATTGAAAAGAATAGAAATATTAACCTATTAACTATAACTATCAATATGATAGTTAATAGAAAATTGTTAAGGGTCATTCAGGCACAGAGCACTTCAGATGGAGCAGGAGTCAAACTTAACAGGGCATTTTCCTATTATGTTGAACCGTTAATTGATCCATTTTTAATGATGGACAATTTTAATTCAGTGGATCCGGAGGGATACATGGCTGGTTTCCCATGGCACCCGCACAGAGGAATTGAGACTGTCACGTATATTCTCAATGGAGAAATTCAGCATGAGGACAGCACAGGTAACACTGGAAAAATAAGTTCAGGAGATACACAGTGGATGTCTGCGGGCAGTGGGATAATTCATCAGGAAATGCCTCAATTGAACAGGGATGGAATCAACGGATTTCAGATCTGGGTTAATCTTCCAGCGGACAAGAAAATGTCAATGCCCAGATATAAAGACTTGAAAGGGCATAATATTCCAGAGTCTTACATTGAAGATGCGACGTTCAAAATTATCACCGGGAGCCTCAATGAGGAATCGAATCCTGCTTTTTCAATAAGGGCTGAAACCGCCATATTTGATGTGAATGTTCCGCCTGAACGGGAATTGTCCATTCCAATAAAATCCGGTTACACTTCTATCATATACATATATGAAGGCTCAATTTATATTGGCAGCGAACACCAGAGAATAATGAAAAATTCAACAGCAGTACTTGACAGAACAGGGGAAAATATATTTTTATCCACAGGAGACAGTCAGGCAAAGTTTGTCCTGCTTACCGGCAAACCTCTTAATGAGCCCGTTGCCTGGAGAGGGCCAATAGTAATGAACTCGTGGAATCAAATAGAATCAGCTTATCGTGAACTGAATCAGGGAACATTTCTTAAACATCGCGAAGTTGAGCAGGTATAGGAATACATTAAGAAATTCATTGCATTCATTTATGAAGCAGATCGATTATTTTCAGCATTATTTCATAATTCAACTGTCCCTCACCTGTTTCATTTTTATACTTCGTATAAGTAAAATCAGATACTGTTAATGAAGAGATAAGCCTGTATATACTTGATTCTCCGCCCATTGGAATGAGAGATAAAATGTTTTTTTCTGTTCTGATAGTCGAGATATCTCTGCATAGCCCTAAAAATGAACCTTCAGATTGTGTCCTTATTGCCACCTTTACAGCTCTGAATCCATCGTGAAAAACGCCTTCAATGATATCCATAACCGGAGTTTTATCAGTAATATGAAATGATACCAGAGTTCGATCTCGGGGAAGTTCTATTCCAATTTTCCCGATTAGAGAAGAATCAACGTCGATTATATTCCCTTTCTTCAACAATGCTTGAGAGTAAAAAATAGCTGCCTTCTCCATATTCTTCTCTCTGAAGGTGGTGATCATGTTTGAAAAAGAACGGTTTAAAATGTCCAGAATGTGGATTCTATCTTCCATGCTGGTGTTTTTGATCAGATCATATCGTATTTCAGGGACAACATTGCCCATGGAGTTAAGTTTCTGCAATACTTTCACTGTCTTTTCAAGTGACTCAGGAATAATGGAAACTATTACAACAGGAAACTTTCCCGTTTTTTTTAAAATTTCAATTGATGCAGACATTTATAACCATGATTATAACCCGGATTAAAGCTTGCACTTATTGTGTATATTGATTGCTAAATAAATTTAATTATGATAGGATGTAAGTTCCCTTGCTTTCGAGGTAACCTGCTGCGACGAAATCAAGCGCATGAAAAGGCGTTCATTTAAAATAACTGGACAACCCCTTCTGAGTAATATTTTTTTAATGTTTTCCACTTCAGGATTAATTTCTCCGCCAAGATCTACAAATGTCGGTGTATTAAGAAATTCAATTCTCTCTATCATTTCCTCAATCTCATCCGGATTGAACACCTCGATCCCATTGATTCCAGCAGTTAATTGTTTAATTCGTATGGAAACGTTTTTGTCAGAATAAATAACTGCATGTCTATAGGTATCCATTCCATAATGCCTTGCTATTTTAGACCACATCTCCTCCTGAGTCTTTCCCGATACCATCATTTCTCCCGTCGATCTCATTTCAGGGCCAATTCTCATATTTTCCCCTGAGAAAATCCTGAATGGGAAAACCGGGATTTTGGCAGAATACGTTTTCGGGTTCCATTGAAAATCCGGTAGTACTCCCCATATAATTGCATCTATTCCATATTTGATCCAGTTTATACCAGTAGACTTGCAGATGAAAGAAAAGGATCTGCTAAGCCTCGCGTTCAGTTCAATTATCATTATTATGTCATCCTTAACAGCAAGCTGGAGATTGCTGAAGCCTTTCAGCTCATAATATGAGGTTAATTTATGTAAAATCTGCTCTATTCTATTCAGTATATCTTTCCTGATTAAATCCGGTCCGGTAATGCTAAGCGCATCTCCTGAATGGATACCTGCTTCCTCTATGTGAATTGATATTCCTGCTATTCTCATATCTTTTCCATTAGAAATAAAATCAACGTCTAACTCATCATAGTTTTCAAGATATCTGTTTGCAAGTACTTTTCCT
>JAKBRR010000115.1 GCA_021845325.1 Thermoplasmata archaeon | reverse complement strand
AGATAACGCTTTTCGGGAAAATTCAACCTCCTTCACACCATAAATATTCATACCAATAGACTCAACCTTGCTTCTTATGGCATCGTTGAAATTATAGGTATACCTGATGCCGCTGTTCTTCTGCTCGCATTTCTCAAGCACAGTCTTAGCCAGGGAAATAGCACCATCACCTCCCTTCGTGAAGACTTCAGATAGCTGGTAATCCATGCCGTTCTTTTTCAGGAGATCATCAAGGAACTGTATCTCCTCATCGGTATCAGAGGCAAACCTGTTTATTGCAACTACAGGATGAAACCCGAAGTTTGTGATATTATCATAGTGACGCTTCAGGTTCATGAAACCCTTAGCAATACTATCCATATCCTCACTTCCACCCAGGAGCTTCATCGCCCTGATAGTTGCAACAATAACAACTGCAGATATCTCAAGATTTCCAATTCTTGATACCATGTTGATAAATTTCTCTGCACCAAGATCAGAGCCAAATCCTGCTTCTGTTATAACGTAATCACTGTAGTTCAGTGCCATTTTCGCTGCAAGAATGCTTGAAGTTCCATGGGCTATATTCCCGAATGGTCCTGTGTGGATGAAAGCAGGTACACCTTCCGTTGTCTGGACAAGGTTTGGCTTGATTGCGTCCGATAGGATTGCTGCCATTGCACCTTCAGCCTTCAAATCTCCTGAATATACTGGCTTTCCATCAACGTCGTAACCAACAAGAATTTTCGACAGCCTCCGTACAAGATCATCATACCCCATTGAGAATCCCATAATTGCCATTATTTCCGATGCTGGAGTTATAACGAAACTGTCTCTTGTGAGCGGCCCATTCTCCCTTCCACCCGCATTCAGGATCATGTCCCTCAGCGATCTGTCATTCATGTCTATTGTCCTTGGAAAGGTTATCTTTTCTGGATCAATCCTCAACTGGTTCCCATGATAGATATGATTCTGTATCATTGATGAAAGAAGATTATGAGCGCCGGTGATTGCAGGAAAATCTCCTGTGAATAGAAGATTGATCTTATCTGATGGCTCAACCTTTGATTTCCCACCGCCTGTTGCCCCTCCCTTAACGCCGAAGCAGGGTCCCATTGAAGGCTCCCTGATGCTGATCGAAACCTTCTTTCCAAGTTTCCTGAATGCCTGGGAGAGACCTATTGTATTTGTTGTCTTTCCTTCGCCATATTTTGTAGGTGTCATTGCAGTAACGAGAATCAGCTTGCCCTTTGTGTTCCCCTTATCCAGTGCCTTCAGGCTGATCTTTGCCATGTATTTTCCGTAATTCTCTATGTATTCCTGATCAATTCCAAGATTCCTTGCAATATCCATTATATTTTCCATGATTATCCTGTAAACATGCTTAATGAAATTATAAATGTACCCAGCCTATATATTGCCTGCATGAATTCGAGCAAATAATAAAGTGACCTACTTCATTACTGTGGTGATTTCGCTTTCTTGTTTCTCCCTTCCTTCAAGTATCTTTCTGGATAGAATGAACAGGATGATACTTACAACAAAAATACCCGCTGCCAGAATCTGCCAAATTGTTGAGTAATTATGGGTGTAATCGCTTATATAACCGGAAAATGGAGTACCAAGGATTGTTCCAAACGAAATTATTAGCAAGCCCAGGCCACTGTATAGACCGATCTTTCCTTTCGGTGCTATCTCCGATATCACTGTTATATAAACGCCATTCCATCCAATGGCAGTCAGGCCGAGAAGGAAGGACATTACTATTGCCAGATAGAAATCTAATGTCAGAAAAGAGTAAATGAAGAAGAAAAGTGATGAGAGGAGCATTACAGTGATCAGGGACAGGACCCTCCTGTTTGGAAACAGTCTGCTGCTCATGGAAGACCAGAATATCCTGCCTATGAATGAACCCACGAGAATGCTTGCCAGGAGGATTTCTGCAGTGAATAACTTGAATCCGATGGAACTCGTAAATAGAACAGCATATGTAAGTAGGGATTGCTGTCCCCATGACATTGCAGCGACGAGAACATTTATGGCAATGAATCGTCCATTGCCAAATGCACCCGTGATCTCCTTCAGATAACCCTTGAAGTCTATGGGATTTGTATTTTCATGCTTTTCACCTTTTATGAACACGAAGAAGATGAAAGCTATTACAGCCAGTATTATGAATGGAGCAAAAAAGCCATATCTGATGGAAATCAATGGTAGGAGTATTGCTGCAGTAGATGCGCCTATGGGTACGCCTGACTGCTTGATGCCCATAGGGGTAGCATGATAAGGATAATAGGTCTTCATCACTGCATTATTTGTTGCCGGTGTAACAAGACCGTATCCCAGCCCTATGGCATAGAAACCTGCAACGAAAACATAGAAATTCGGGGCAAGGGTCGCAAGAGTTGAGCCGATTGCCATTACCAGGAACGCGATCTTTATTGCCCTGAAGCTTCCAAGATGATCTACAAAATAGCCAACAAATGGGGAAACAGTTGCAAGACCAATGAATATAATGCTGGTCAGCAGTCCAACCATTGCGGAATCGATGAGGAAATGATCCTTTATGATCTTGTCAAGAGGAGAATAGGATGCTTCAATGAGATTTCCAACTGATATGAACAGAAGACTCTGGAACATCACATTGAGACTATATACCTTATTCTTCAGAAACTACACCCTTCATAACACAATTATGCGAAGGAATATTGCTTCATAACATAAAATTATGTATGAATCGAGGTGCCCATGTAAATTAATGCCGGTTATTTCTTCCCATCCGGTGATGCCCATATTTCTTTTACTGTGTTATCCACCTTCTGCTTCTTCCCCCTGACCAGTGCGGACAGGCCTGCAGCAATGAGAATGACAAAACTCGCTAAGAGTGCAGCATGAACTCCTCCAAGAAATGAAACAGATACACCACCAACCAGTTTGGCCTTCCCGAGAAAGATCTCAAATGCTACATAGCGCGGAACAGCCAGGGCAGATATGGAAATGGCAATTACATAGCTGAAAAGCGTGCCGATGTTGGAAAGGGTCCTTAACAGGCCGGAAATGGAACCATATAGTTCTCTCGGTGCCCCAGACATCACAGCAGCATTATTCGAAGGCCAGAACATTGAACCTCCAAATCCGGTTACGATTGAACCAATGATTACCAGGTAAAGGGATGTGTTTATTCCCATCGCAAGGTATACAAGAACACCACCAGCCATGAGGAATATTCCAGTTGCAGAAACAGTTCTCGGACCAATCCTGTCAGAAAGCTTCCCCATCTTTGGTGCAAGAAGGCTTGATATAATATACCCCGGTATCAGTAGAAGAGCAGCATCAAGTGGATCGAATCCCCTAATTCCCTGCAAATACATTATAAGGATGAAGAGTACTGAGAGATATCCAACCGCCTGCAGTGTTGCTGCAAGAAGGGAGAAGGATAATACCCTGTTCCTGAAGGCTTTTAAAACTATTACTGGATCTTTGACGTATCTTTCAACAAGAATGAATGGCACGATCAGTATTATACCGATCAACACAAGCAATATATTTATGAAAGTTACCCCACTTCCTGCTATTTCAACAGCACCGTATGCTATCAGGGATAGGAAAGTTACAAGGAGAATGGTACCTGCATAATCAATTTTAGTCTCCTTCCTCTTGTTATCCTTGATATACATAAATGCAAAAAGAAATCCGATCAGTCCGACCGGGACGTTGATGTAGAATATGTATCTCCATCCGATGAATGTGGTGATTATTCCACCCAGGACTATTCCCAGTGATCCGCCTATGCTCCATCCCATGGATGTGTATCCAAAAGCTTTCCCCCTCTCCATGGGCTCAAAGTGATCTGCAATAATTGCATTGCTATTTCCCTGCAACAATACGGCACCCAGACCCTGGAACGCTCTTGATCCTATAAGGAAGAACACATTCGGGGATGCTCCTGAAGCAGCAGAACCGATTATGAATATGAGGAAGCCGATGTTGAAAATTCTTCCTCTACCATATATATCGCCAAGCCTGCCAAGCTGCGTCGTGAGGGCTGCCAGCACAAGAAGATAAATCAGTATAACCCAGATTGTATCAAGGAAAGGAGCTTTCAATTGGTCCG
The DNA here is from genome assembly GCA_021845325.1 of Thermoplasmata archaeon. Next base: position 2,141 of record JAKBRR010000115.1, on the reverse strand, counting down.
TAAGTGTGGGCAATGCCAGAATGACAATGGTAGTATCAATTGCAGACATCAACATCCCGATGAACACGCTAATCAGTATCAGAGTCTTTTTTTCAACCATTTTACCTTACACCCATGGAGTCGAGACACTCCCGCAAGGTCGAGACACCTTAGCGCCTGAGTAAATAAACTTGAATTGGTGATGGATTTATTTCAGGCATTTCACTGATTTCAACAAACTATTTAAGAATTTGACAAGAGATTTTAGTCCAAATAATATATTTAATCTAAGCTCTGATAAACTCAATTTGTACGTACAGTGTTCACTGAAAATTTAATCATTCACCTCTACTGAAGACTTATTTTCTACTTAATCATTCTAATTAAATCGGTATTTTAGAATGGTTTCGCAATTGAAACGGATGTGATTCCGTTCATTAACATTGTTTCGAAGCTAGCACTTTCCAGTTCGGGAGGTAAATCACGGATATTTTGATAATTTTGAATCATTTTTATGTCGTTAGTATAGAAATTGATACGTTTAATGTCTACGTCTGATGCATTTCCAAAAATAATTAATTGAAGTAAGCTTATCACTATTTCCATATCAACGCTTTGTTCTTTCTGGAAATATCCATTCTTTAACTTAACTTTTAAACTTTCATTAAATTTCAACACTTTCTCTTCGGTGAAATCTAATAATGGGTAATGCATTGTAAATCTTGATCTAAGATTTGACTTAAAATTTTCTAAATGGATCATTGGTAAATCAATTAATATTTCCCTAAATTCTATAATATTTGAATCAATGGAATTTAATTTCATTAATTGAATCATTTGTTTATAGAATGGTAATGAATCATTAGAAATTATTTTTCTCTGATTATTTTTCTCATCCAAAAAGTCATCTAATCTCTTTCTTCTTTCCATTGGTTTTAGCTCATCCCATTGCTTTCCATGCCTGTTTTTCACAGATATGTAGTTATTAAGGTCCGTGGAAAACTGAGTTATATAATTTAAAATGACTGAACATCCCTCTCCATTAACTTTTGTTTCAATGCATAATTCTAGATTTAGAAATTTCTTATAAAACTCAATAGCCTGATGGTGTCTAATTCTATCTTCATATATTATATCAAAGACTACATTTGTGTCAATAAAGTGATGAATTTCAGATTTCTCTTTGATTTCTAGCTCTCCGGACAAGGCATTACCTCTATTAAACCTGAAATTAAACTTTTGATAACTTTTGATTGCCTCCTCTGTGGGGGAGTAGTAAATACTGAAAGTTCAGACATTCTTCTGATTAAAACATCTCTTTCTAGAAGCCCATCAAAGTATCCCACAATAACAGTTCCATAAATCGTTAGATTAATTCCTAGAAATTGAAAGGTTTTGTCAACTTTTTTTTCTTCGACTTCGTCCATAATTGCAACAAAAAGCTTAACTGCTGATAGCAGGTATTCTAAATATGAATAAATTAATGAGTCTAAATCTGACCATTCTTTCTTTTCTACAACAAACTTTCTTATTTCTTTTTTCTGTTTTCCAATGAAGTTTATACCGTCTTCTAACATTTCAAGAAAGAGTTTTCTCTTTTCATTGGCGCTCATTTTTTCTATTAAAAATAATATGGGTTCGAACCTAACGTCAAGTTTATTTAATTCTATTTCAAATTCCTCCTGTTCTTCTTTTGTTAATTCTTTGAGAGAAATATTCGAGTTCATTTTTTTAAATAAAAGGCGATTTAAATTTAAATAACCAGACCCATCAGTTTTTACATAGTCTTTAATTAGGACATCAACCTTCTTCCAAGTAACGTCATGCTTTTTTCTAAGCCTTGATTTCAACTGTTCCAATGGATATGGAATAAAATAGTTTTCTTTATTATACTCCATTAAGTTGATAATACCAATTTGAATTTAAATTTTTACATAGATTTTTATTAAGTTTTGCGTAGATATAAGCCAAATATAAATTTATTAAGCTTTGAGAAGGTGATAGAACATACTTGGTTCGTAAATGAGCAGATAATTGACTGTTAATATAACGCCCGAGCCGGAACTCTAGTTAAAAGACAGACTCCCGACCCTAAAATTACGTTTTTAGTAATCCACTAAATTCCATTTTGTTATTATAAGTGGAGTTTGAAAAATAGGTTA
>JAKBRR010000114.1 GCA_021845325.1 Thermoplasmata archaeon | reverse complement strand
CTTCCGATCTGCAGCTTTGAGAACCGCTGACGGGACGATCTTTACTTCGATACATTTTGATGCAACTGTTGGAAGAATTTCAATATGTGCAGAGCCTATAGCAATGGCCAATGCCATAATGGCAGGTCATACCCGCCTTGATACAATTGTTGCAGTAAAACACCCTAATGAGAAAAATGGCAGGCCTGATTACCAGGTTGTATCCCCATGCGGAATGTGCCGCGAGATGATCACAGATTACGATTCTGAGGCGAAAGTCATAATAATGACCGAAGATGGCCTTAGAAAATTATTGATGAGGGATCTCCTGCCTTACAAATACAAGGAACCTTCCCTTTAAACGGGGTGCGTTAATTTTTTAATGTGATTGCACTCTACCAATTCTCATGGGGCTGTGGGGTAGCTTGGTATCCTACGGGCTTTGGGAGCCTGAGACTCCGGTCCAAATCCGGGCAGCCCCATGTGATCCATATTATACCATCTGCACAGTTTCGAACAATCCTTCTCTTTCCTGAAATATTCCCACAAACTGCGATCTATGTTTCTTCCAGCTTCATTCTAACAAACAAGTTTTTACATCTGAAAAGTTCTGGATGATCAGCAACCCAAAAGAATTATGTTCTCAAAAAGCGTACATCATGCATATTGACTGACAACCCGATAAAAATATTTGAGAAGCAATCAGGGCTGATTCGTTTGCTGGTTTATCTAAATGATATTCCACCGACCAATGTCCAGTCAATTGTTGAAGATTCAGACATTTATCCGAACATTATGTATCCATCCATAAGGAAGGCTAAGGAACTAGGGTCAATAAGGGAGGAGATCGATAATTCAAAATATCCTCCCAGAACGGTTTTGCATCTTACTGAAAATGGAAAACTTGTGACCAAGAAATTAAAGGAGAGTGAAGACATCCTAAGGGAGAGCAGATCATGAAGCCGTTTTCATATAAGGTTAACATTCCGCTTATAATTATCGCGGTGGGATTACTGGTCTATTATCTGATTGCTCTATTTACAATTTTAACTGGTATGGCGCAATTGGTTGGACCAATTTATCCGTTGTACGTTTCAATTGGGGTATTGATTCTAGTGATCTTTGGAATTGTATCTTCTATAAGAGCTAGGGTGAAATGGGAATTTAAACAAAAGGAGGTGAAGGGGTAAATCATGAATGATGAGAAAATTACCGAGGAGGGAAAACTTGTGGCCAAGAAATTAAAGGAAATTGAAGAAATTTTAGAGGGATGAAAGTATTGAAACGGAACGAAAATGTAAAAGTTGTGGAGAAGTTTTTGAATCAGACGAAGAAGCAAGAACACACAAATGTAAAAATATGATAAGTACGGACAAACCAGGTGTATGGGACTGAAACAAGTCAAAGTTACAATTGAGAAGGAGTGAAGCGGCATTTAGAAAAAAGGGAAAGAATATGGATACTACAGATTATTTGTTAAAGTTAGGGATTCTGAAGAAAGAGTTGGAAAATCTAAAGGAGGGCTTTTCTAAATTTAAACCTCTTACTGATTGGAACAAAGTCAGAATTGATCCTCTTTTAGCACACTTAGGCAATCTGATGACATCAATTCAGTTCTTTCCAAACTCTATTGAGGGACAGTTAATTGAAACAGACATAAAATATTTTACGGAGAATATAAATGGCCTTACAGTTGTTTTGAAATCAGAAGAAGATTTTATGAGGAGCAGAAATGCAGTTCACAAATGAGTTGCTAGGTTCAAATCTTATGTTTGCGATAACTACGGGGTTATATTCTCGAAATTTAAGTTGCATAAGAGAATATATACAGAACTCCTACGATGAACCCTCATCAGCATCTACAGTGACTATTTCTCTTGAGAACGATATAAATTTGGTTCTAAAGGATGACGGGAAGGGGATGGATGAGGAGCAGCTCACGAAAGCACTTGGCGTCGGCTTATATACAAAGAATTTTGAAAAAGCTGAAGGAATGTATGGAATCGGGATATGGAGTGGAGTTGCAGTTTGCAATAAACTTGTAATTATAACAAAAAAGGAGGGTGCTAAACAAAAACTCAGAATTGAAATAGACTCCAAGGGCTTGAGGGATAACTCCGCAAAAAATATTGCTGCATTAGTTTTTCTGAGCAACAACACTGGAGATATAGATCATATTGATGTTCCAGAAAGCGAGTACAAGGAAAGTTACACCATAATTCGTTTGGAGGATATCTCTCCGGGAGGGAGGGATTTATTCACAGAGAAAAAGATAATAGAGTATATTTCTCAAAATTTGCCAGTTCCAGTTTATAAGGATTTTAAGTTCTACCAGGATATCACGAATACTTTCGAAAATTCAGGATACTATCGTTCCATAAAAGTCACGGTAAACGCCAGCGAGGTCTATAGATTATACGAAGTCCCAGAGGAATTAAGAGAATTTGAAACAAAGACGTTTACTTACAATAACTCTGTCATTGCATTATGCTGGTTTGCTCTCAATAAAAACGGAGATGCCTTAAAGAAAGAGAGAGGATTTACCCTAAGGCACAATGGATTTGTTATAAGGGATTGGCAAAGCCTAAAATCAGAAATTAATGGAAGATTCAACGACAGATTTTTAGGCGAAATACATCTGGTTCATGAGAATTTAAATCTCAAGCCAACTGCTCCTCGAAACGATCTAATACAAAATGAAGTTTCGATGGAGCTCTATGACCAAGTCAGGCAATTCTTTTTAAAACTTCAAAGATTGAATAGCTACGTTTCTGTGAATATTTCCAGCCCCAAGAAGAAGATAAAAAGTATAGAAAATATGGGGTCTCTCGATGAAAAGAAGAAGGGCGTCAGCGAAATACAAAGGAAGAATTTCAAAGAGAACCTTGACTTTTTGAAGAATGATCCATCCTTTGAGAAGCTTGGGAAACAACTCCAACAAGAATCGACCCAAGTTCAGGATGAATTCAGGATAGTCAGAGATGAAGTTATGGAAGAAACCAAAAAGAACCCCCCTGGACGAATAGAATTAAAGAAAGCAGTTTCTTCAATGACAGGAGATAAAGAACTCAAAGATACAATCAATACGCTTATGGAGGGGAAACATGAAGGAGATTTGACCATAGATCCATTCAATCCCCTTAAGGAGAAGATAGAAAAATTGACAAATAAGAAATTTTCAAATTTCACACAAGCGTGTGATGAAATTGGTAAAACTCTAACTCTCTTCGACGGGGCAGACAGTGAGAATGACTCTAACGATGATGTAAAGGTATTTTTTAAGAAAGCGTACAGGATATTTCGTAATATACCTGAACACGCCAAGGGGTCAAAATCTACTGATTGGTTTGATAATTCTAATAACAGGGATGTCATAAAAGCAGGGGTGATGGCACTTCTTACTTTGATAGGGAATATGATAGATCGCATGAGACTTAAATCAAGATCCTAATTTCTTCATTTTAAAGGATCTAAATTCTGGATTCTATAGAAATCCTTATTTGTGTTGGTTCTTTATAACTCTGTGAAAGTTTTATTGGTTGAACCAGATTATTACACGAAGTATCCTCCATTAGGGTTATTGAAGCTAGCCTCGTATCACAGGTCATATGGAAATGAGATACAATACGTTCGTGGGCTTTCAGATATCGCAGATAGACCAGATTTTGTGGAGATAACATCATTGTTTACCTATTCATGGAAACCCGTTCATGACACAATCGAATTTTACCACAGTCGTTTCCCCAAGTCGGAAATTAAAGTCGGTGGGATCTACGCTACATTGATGCCAAGTAACATCAGAAATAACTTTCCATTCGTAAAAATACATCAAGGCTTATTTCTAAAGGCAGAGAAGTTCCTTCCTGCCTATGACATATTGCATTGGGTCGACAAATGGAAAGACTGGGACAGGTCAATTGTATTCACATCCCGTGGCTGCATAAGGAAGTGCCAGTTCTGTGTTGTTCCAAAGGTAGAAGGAGGTATGAGAGACCAGAAACCTTCCATATTAGATCTGATGCACCCATCCCACAAAAAGGTGACAATATGGGACAATAACTTCCTTGCCTCTCCTTTTGCCAAATCCATGTTGAAAGAGCTAATCGAGCATGGAATAGAAGCTGACTTTAACCAAGGACTCGATGCAAGGTTAATGGATGAGGAAACCGCAGGACTTCTCGCTGATGTCAGGTCAAAGAGCATTCATATGGCATATGACTGGCCCTGGGAAGGTCCCTATATCAAAAAGGCCATAGAACTGTTAGGGGAAGCGGGATATAAGAAAAAGAACCTGATCTTCTATATGCTTTATAATTTCTGGGATGAACAGCATAAGAAAGGTGATACTCCAGAGGATTTCCTTCTCCGGCTCAAGAATTTGATGAAATGGGGTGCATCGGTTTATCCCATGAGGTTTATTCCACTTGACTCCCTCACCAGAACAGGCTATGTGTCTCCACTCTGGACACCAGAAAAACTTGAAATGATAGCTGATGCCAGAAGAGTGCTGGGCTTTGCAGGAACTTGGGTTCCCTACAAGGCTTTGGCAGATAAGTTCCTCTGTTCAGAAACATTTGAACAGGCTATGGAGCTCAGACCAAAAACACTAAAAAAGGCTGAAGAAGCCCCATATCCCTTACAATATTGATCATGATTTATTAGACACTGGCTGCCACAGATTATCCCACCCAACACAAAGAACCAGTGGAGATTCAGCAGAATACCAAGCAGATCTATTGTCCTAAATATTTCACAAAAACACCTCTTGAATTTTGTTCTTTGGTTGGGTGGTATGATTGCTGTTAGCCTCAAAATGAGTGTGAAGAATAATATTATTTGACATTATCACTCTTATACATTTGTCAAATATATATTTGCTTGGAATTCTTAGAAGAACCATTTTAAAATTTCCACCAGTACCCGCAACCCCACTTCCTCTCCACGTCATGATGCACCGGGTTGGTGTAATCCATGATCCTGTCAGGCTCACCGAAGATCTCCTCCATCCCTTTGTCAAATGTGGACAGATTCAGCAAATATGAACCTGGATGCCTCTCCATGCATCCTTTGAGATCCACGAGATCATCAATGGTGAAACTGTACCTGTACTTCCTGCCAGATGAGAGATATGGAGGATCCAGATAGAAAAACACTCCCGGCTTCGAGTATTTCCTCATCAGGTCCCTGAAATCCATATTCTCTATTGTCCAGTCTTTCACATATGCGAAGTTCTCCATTGAGAATCTCGATGGCCTCACTGGACCTTTGTATCTCCTGCCAAAATTCCTTGAATCACCCATAAATGAATAGGTCTGGATGTATATCAGCCGGAAGGCACGATCCACATCCCCGGCATATTGAGAATCCCTCATCTCATGGAATACCTTTTCATGTGCGAATGCAAACCTGAGCTTTCTGATTAATGCCCTTCTCTTTTCAGGGTCCTGCAGAACCTTGAACGTGACGTATAGATCATCATTCAGGTCATTGTATACCTTCATTTTCCCCCATTCATCAGGAATGTTAAGCAATACCTTCCCTGAACCTCCAAACACATCAACTGCGAGATCGAATGAATCCCTGTGTTCCTCCAGAATCGACAGAATATCCTTTATCTGGTGGAATTTTCCTCCATAATACCTGAAGAGTGACTTCATTATTGTCGAATACGCAATCATTTCATCCTTAAATGATTTCTTATTGCACAATGAAAAACTATTATCACATAATTGCAATCATACAGAGTGGAAACACTCAGATTAATTGAGAAACAGTCAGGCTTTCTCAGGCTCATTTACTTTCTTCATAAGAACGGCGAAAAGCAGATTACCGCAATAATCGATAATGCCGGGATTCCAGTGCATCAGGTCTATTCCAGTGTTCAGAAGGCAAAGGAAATGGGGCTGATTGACACCAGGATTGACACAAAATCATACCCCAACAGAAACATGGTAAGCCTCACAGAGAAAGGCAGGAAAATGGGGGATAAATTGATTGAAATGATCGATCTGCTGAATTCAGATCAGGTTCATTTCCTGCAATAGATCTTTTGCCCTTTCATTTGCCAGGTGAGATATCACATAGTTGAATTTCTGCTCAAGCTGATTTATCAGCTCCTCCCTGGTCTCAGTCTCATCCACTGTCTTTCTGAATATGGCATAATCAACATCGAACTGGTCCTTTCTTCCTGTCATGTATTCCTTCTCGAACCTGTTCAAAGAATCACTCCTCCATGAGTCCGGGGATTACCTCCATTGTATGCTCCAAGGTGACAGCCTTG
>JAKBRR010000113.1 GCA_021845325.1 Thermoplasmata archaeon | reverse complement strand
AGCCTTATCAAACACGACCATAGGAATTATGATGGCAGCCATAAACGGAACGATTATCCTGATATCCATTCCGGCAATATTCAATGGAATTCACATCAACTTCCTTCAATCCAGTTCGCTTGTATACCTTCTATGGCTTTTAATGGGTTATAACATTGTCACAGCAACGCTTCTTGTGTCATTTGGAAGGCTTTCTGATATTTATGGGAGAGTAAGACTATTCAACTTTGGCTTTATGCTTTTTACTTTTGGTTCCATACTGCTTTACCTTGTCTCGGTATTCGGTGTTTTGGGTGATACCGCTGCTCTGGAATTGATTATTTTCAGATTGGTTCAGGGGGTAGGGGCCGCTTTTCTGTTTTCAAACAGCTCTGCAATTCTCACCGATGCGTTTCCTGTAGATGAGAGAGGAATGGCTCTTGGTCTTAACATGGTAGCTGCCCTGGCTGGATCGTTCATTGGGCTTGTTCTGGGAGGTATTCTTGCAGTTTTTGACTGGGGTTATGTTTTCCTTGTAAGTGTCCCTGTGGGCGCTATTGGAACCATCTGGTCTTACTGGAAAATGAAGGAAACCGGAGTAAGGCAGACTGATCAGAAAATAGATTATGTTGGTAACGCCACGTTTGGAATAGGATTAACTTTACTCCTCATTGGTGTTACCTATGGGCTGCTTCCATATGGAACCAGTTTATATGGCTGGACAAATCCGTGGGTTGATTCAGCGCTTGTCTCAGGAGCAATATTACTCATTATTTTCCCTTATGTAGAAACCAAGGTAAAACAACCTATGTTCAAGATGGAGCTATTCAGGATAAGGGCTTTTGCAGCAGGAAATTTTGCGGCATTACTCGGGGCGCTTGGAAGAGGTGGAGTTATGTTAATGCTGATTATCCTTCTACAGGGTATCTGGCTCCCCATACATGGGTATTCCTTCGCATCCACTCCATTCTGGGCTGGCGTGTATATGCTTCCAATGACTGCAGGATTTTTGTTTATGGGTCCCCTTTCCGGAAGGTTAAGTGATAAGCATGGAGCAAAACTTCTTGCGACTTTAGGAATGCTTCTTGTAGCACTTGCATTTGCACTACTGGCTTTGCTTCCTTATAATTTCTATTACCCTTATTTTGCAGCCATACTATTTTTAATGGGCACTGGGAGCGGTATGTTCGCTGCCCCGAATGCTGCGGCGATTATGAATTCAGTTCCGGCAGAGACCCGTGGAGCTGCTTCCGGAATGAGGGCTACATTGCAGAATGCTGCGCAGACAGCAAGCCTTGGACTTTTCTTTACAATAGTATTAACGGGTCTCAGCGCCAACATTCCGGCTTCAATAGGTTCATCAATTGCGGCCCTTAACATTGGTCCTGCTCTTTCATCTCAGGTTTCTGCAATAATATCCGGAACATCGCCTACCATACTTTTATTCTCTGCATTTCTCGGACAGAATCCGGTAGTTCCAATATTACAGGCTACTGGTGTTTACATGCATCTTCCCTTATCAGCACAATTAACCATTGCTGGTAAAGAGTGGTTCCCTGATGCTCTGGCGGGTGCTTTTATGTCCTCACTTAGAATTGCATTCATTCTTGGAATCATAATGTCACTCATAGCTGCATTTGTATCCAGCATGAGAGGGAAGAAGTATGTCCACGAGGGAGCGAAGAGTATTTTTAATGATAATGATGAAACAAAAAACTCGAATCAACTCTCGCAAAAGGCTACAGAACCAAAGGAGATGTTAAAAAGTGAAAGCGGAAAATAATGACATTGACAGTAACATAGATTTCAAAATCTGGAAAGAATTTTCCTCAGTGTATAAAGTCTTATACAAAAACCTTGAAGCTTTTCTAAATGAATACGGTATAGGAATAATTGAATTTAGAATTCTGAAGACCCTTTCAACCGAGGGAGTATGTCCAATGGTGAAACTGGCGGAACTAAACCTGATCACACAACCCTGGATCACAGGAATAATAGACAAGCTGGAAAAAAAAGGGTTGGTAGAGAGAAAACGATCTTCCAGTGACAGACGAATAATAAATATTGAACTGAAATCGAAGGGAGCAGTTCTTTATGATGAACTGAAAGAGAAATATGAAGAGAATATTTCAAAGATTTTTGCGCCCATAGATCTGGAAACAAAGGAACAGTTTTTGGAAGTTCTCAATATTATTGAAAATGCTATCAAATCTACCTAGGTGCTTTAGAACCATTGAAGCTTAATAACAAATAATAAATCAGGCAAATGAATGGGGTGTAAAGCTCCGGTGGTGTAGCCAGGTCAAGCATAAGGGACTCTCAATCCCTCGACTCGGGTCCAAATCCCGGCCGGAGCATCTTTAATTTACCTTAAAAACCATCAATTTCCCTGAAAATTCTTTAACCAGATAAATAACATTTATGCGCATACTATTCGTTGCAAATGGCGTATAGCCAAAAAAAATTATAGCTGTTTTAATTCATTTACACATGATCGAAGATGATATCAGCAAAGTAAAAGAAACGATGAGGGGTTATAATACATTATATCTGATGGATCAAAAAATTATACGGCCTCAGATGGAGGGAGTACCAATTAATTTTGAAAAATACAGAACGAAAATGGTAAAGACAGATCAGGATACAGCAATTTTGACTGTCAATTACGATACTTCGCCGGGCCCATCAGCAGAACCTGCAAGGGGGTTTGCCAAGCTCGCCCAATCTTTGGCTGGGTTACTAAATTTCAAAATCGGAGATATCGGTGGAAATTTCTATTATTCTGTAACCGATGGAAACCTTCTTTCCAATACACATATTTTTAAAATAATGAATGGAAGAGAGGAGAATGAGATATATTCAGCGAAGCACAGGATGATGGCCCTGGCAAAGGAGTCTTTGGAAGTAATGGATCTAAACGGGACGATTCTACTTAAAACGGAGTATCGAGGCTACAGGAAGTTAATTGAGGTAATGGATCAGGATGGAAATCTCGCTGCTAATTTATACGCTCCGATTATATCTCTTAGAGACAGGTGGAAACTTGAATTTGTAGGGGATACAGACCGGCTTCTGGGACTGATTATGGCAGCAATAATAAGCGAGATGGGTAACCGTTAATTCTTCCTTATTATTGGAAATGATATTTTCTGAGAAAGTAATTTACCTTATACTTGTTGCAATCACCTAGCCTAAAGATTTAGGCATTAGCGAATTTCTAGAGAAGAATTTGTATTAAAAAACTAAATAGCTCCTTCGTGTATCAATTCCATAATTTCACGATCATTAAATGGACCTTCTATTGCAACAGGCAATAGCATTATGTCACCAGGTTCAGTATCTTCAAACGTCTCTTCCTGCGCAACCTCCTCCTCAAGATCATCTATAATGTCGTCAAACCAGATTATATAAGAATAAGCACCATATTTGATGACTTTCATGTCTTCTCTATCAACTCTGATTACTGCACTTGACTTTTCGCTCAATATTCCATAAAGATAACCTACCAGTATATTTTCACTGATTGAGCCTGTTCCACCGTATTCCGGGTCGCCCATAACCCTCAACGAAGATAGAATGTCGAAACTTTTCCTTTCATCAAGCTTCATTCAGTCTTTATGTTAGAGGTGAATTAAAAACTTTCATTAATGTTGAATTTCTAAATTAGTTTATGTCTGGTTGCTCTTGTCTATTATACATACCCTTTTTGAATATTGTGAACACCTCTCCAATAATTAGCCCTAAAGAGGCAAAAATAGCTATGGCGATATATGACAGGATCCATGACTGAGTAATAAGGAGAAACGCTATTTCTCTTGCAATGAACAGCCCTAAAAACAGGATGCTGAGAATGTATGGTCTTTGATATGTTATTCTTCCAGAAACATATTTGATTTCTATTTTATCCGTTATTTGAATTCCCAAAACTACTCCACAAATTAAGGCGATAATAAGCATATAATAAAGATAGCCGCCAAGTGACGGTGCGCCAATCAATGTAGTATAGGCAAGTATTGAATATAAAACGATAATCATCGCTAACCTCTGAGGGCTTATGTTCCTGTTTTTACCAATTCTTCTCAGGCGAAAACCCACAATCAAAACAATGAATATTAACAGGAAGTATGCACTTTCATTACCTGTTGAGGAATTACTTGCATTTGTTGACAGAGCGTTTAGAATCATAAGGAACTATCATTTAATTTTTATATAAAACCTATTCCAAAGGATTTGACAAATTGATTTCCAATTTATCTGACGTCTCAAGAGTGTTTTGTTTGCTTGAGCGAAGTTCTATGATTTTATTATATATCTCACCTCTCATTTCATAAGGATATGGTTCCCTTTTATGCAGAAATGCATCTCGGATCTTTGTTCCACTGAAATGGCTCTTTTGAGAATCGTCATGCGGGCATATATCATCGTTTGAAATTTCTGTGCATGCTTTACAGTAATATGCTTCCTTCAGAAAGACAGGCTGGATTCCTATATCTGTGAATGTACTGACATAATCCCTTGCAGCGTACGGACCATAAAATGATCCCACTCCTGCATGATCTCTCCCTATGACAAAGTGAGTGCATCCTAAATTCTTTCTCATAATCATGTGCATTATTGCCTCTCTTGGTCCTGCGTATTGCATGGCGTATATGAGGGGCAACAGAATGGTTCTTTGTTTAGGTAAATACTTATCGAGATAGACCTGATATGATTGAAATATTTCCTGATCCGAAAAATCTCCACTTTTTTTAGGGCCCAGAACGGGGTTTATGAATAGAGCATCTGTGGAAAGTAGAGAGTATTTGTGAAGGAATTCATGTCCCCTGTGCGGTGGATTCCTTGTCTGAAATGCGGTTACAGTCTTAAAACCTTTTTTGTTGAATAGTTCCCTGAGTTTATCTGGATCAGGCTGCATTGTTGAAAAATGTGTGTTATAATTATTGATCCCTTTAATGTGCCCTGAAACAAATTTATTCCCTTTTTGAAGGGTTGCTTTGACTCCGGGGTGATCAATGCTTGTTGTTCCGAATATTCTATTGCAATATTCATACATGTCCAGTGAAAACTTTTCCTCAATCTTCATGAGAGCGACTAACTTATCCGAAAAATGCAGGGTTGTTTCATCACCCTCACTAAATGTGTATGATTCTTCATCTGTTACAGGAAGAAGTACTGGCATAGACCAGACAAGACCATTCTCCATTCTTCCCTCTCTGGATATTTCCATTGCCTCTTCGTAACCTTGAAAAGAGTCTAACGGACTGAGAATTCCAATTTTTAATAGGCTTAGTGTGATTAGGGTCTGTTCATCTATTTGGATTTTAGGTAATATATTCAGGTTTTCTATATTGCAATCCGGGATTTTTACTCTGGATCCACCATGATATGGAGATATCAATTAGAACCACCCAAATTAGATGTGTGAATACCACATTCTTTGGATCCGTTTTCCCACCACCATCTTCCATCTCTGTCACCTTCACCTTCAAACACTGGCCTCGTACAAGGATAGCAACCTATACTTCTATAGCCTTTTCTGTAAAGTTTGTTGGCTGGTATCCCTAGACTTTGAATGACTGTCTTAACATCCTCATCTGTCCAATCAATAAGAGGATTAATTTTTGTCAACCCGTTGTTAACTTCGTACAGTTTGAACTTTTGCCTTTCGCTAGTCTGTGTTGATCTTATTCCAGATATCCAGGCTCTTTTCCCCGTTAATAATTTCGAAAGTGGATCAACTTTTCTGATTTTACAGCAAAGTTTTCTCTTTTCAACGCTTTCATAGAACAGCTGAGGACCATTTTCCAGGAGCATGGACTGTAATGATCCGCTATCAGGAACTAAATAGTTTAATTTAACTTCATAGCGTTTTATTACCTCATCTATGAACTCATAGGTCTCTGGATTCAAGCGTCCAGTATCTATTGTATATATATCGATAGGTATATGATTTCTGCATAAAGAATCCAGTATAATCATATCTTCATTACTGAAACTGCACAGAAATACAATATCTCTCCCGAAATCCATTTGAGAGGTTTTAAGTACCTCGAACAACGTCTCGTCACCATATACTCTATTCATAATGGATGATTGTCATATACCTAAACTGCTTATTGATAGTTAATTTGTAGGAAATATTTGCGCAATTATGGTAAAAATAAATACGTGTTTAAGTATACAAGTTTGAATCTTATGTTAAATTTATATGGATCAGAAATTTCCGGGGTTGAAGAGGAATTAAATGAAGGCATAGGCAAAACAATGGTGATCGACAGAT
>JAKBRR010000112.1 GCA_021845325.1 Thermoplasmata archaeon | reverse complement strand
TCAAGAAGTGCTCGGAAGAGGCACAGACAAAGGATGAGCTAGTAACAATGCTTGAAGAGAAATATAATTACGTGATATCCAGAATAGCAAATGAGAATGCAAAAGAGCTGCTGGCAGATATTCAGTTACTATAATCAAAATTCAGATTTATGTTATTGGTTGAAGTTGATACAAATGGAAACTCTGAGCATTGATATTGTTGTAAACTGCCTCTATGATGAGGTTTTTTCTATTTTTTAGAGGACAGATTGTGAGAATAAAAAAATTTTATGTGTAAAATTATAAACAAATTTGTTTAAATAGATGTGAATCATTTTCAAACATGCCAGAAGAGAAAACAAGGTCCAAGAAATTTAGGCCTTATGTTTTTTTAGTTATCATGATCATATCTTTGGTCTTATTAGGATTTGGAATTTATTACTTTTATCCAGCATTACGTGGAGCGGTAATTGTATCTGCTATAGCTTCTGTAATCTCAATTTTGGTCAAAGGCATATATGATAGTATAAATAAGCCATATCCTACAAACAGAATAGATCAATCATTGAGACTAACCTTTAAAAGATACTCAATCAAGGGGCAAAATCTTATATATTTTAGAAAGGTTTCTACTAACTGTGAGTACAGGGCAGAAATAATGAATTTTTTTAATGAAGACAAGACAAATGGGAATTTCACCAAAATAAAATCAGAAATCTCTAAAATTTTTGATATTGATGAAATTGATGAAAAGGAAGAAGGAGCTTCTTTAAAGATAAGTGGAGAGTTACACCAGAAGAGGGGGAAAGACAGGAAGCGTATAGGAACATTCGAAGCCAAAATTATTGAGAGTAAAGTGGATGAATCAATGGATTTAGAGGAGAATGTAAATGTTGAATTCACGATCTCGTTTTCTGAGTGGACATATAAATACGTGAAAGATAATTTACACGATGCCTCTGAGACTGTTAACAATATTATTCAGTTAATAGGGGGAGAATACGATTGCGAAAGTGCAAATCCTATTGTAAAGTTCGAAACTAATTCAGAGCCAGTCATTCTTAAGTACATAAATGAAATAAATAAGTATGATGATAAGAATAGTACATTAACCATTGCCGCCGGGAAAAACCTCTACATTAATTTCTTTGAAAATAAATGTGAAATAGATGGAGCCCATAGTAGTTCTGACTTTGACACGATTGTTGAAGCTATGTCATGGTATGTCTAAATTCTGCTAGAGTAAGTTAGAAGATGAACTTTTATGAAATCTTGAATATCCTCTTCTGTAAGTTGATCGGAGGTTACCAATCCCCATCTCCCATTTATTGAGATACTGTTTCCTGGATACACATTTCGGAGAATAAACTTAACCATATACACCTCCCCTTTGTAGAGCTGCGTTAGAGCTAGGGTTTGGCGTAAATCAGTTGCTCTTGCTATTTCTGTAATCTTGCCCTCAATATTTCTAGCATTTATTCCCTCGATCTCCTTTGCATATTGTTTAACAATAGCTTTTAATGCCTCGTTGTCCCAAGTTAAATTTACTATGTTAAACTCGGCTCCTATCAGTTCTTTAAGTAACTTCCTTATCTTCCCAAATAGGTCTTGTCTCCCCGTAATAAACACTAGTGCATAAGGACTATTAACTTCAATAGTTACCGATACATAAACAGTGGTGTAATGAGGCACTGGTTTGTCTCTAAATTGCGCTATCTCAAAGTACTCATGGGTTAATCCAAATGAGAGTTTATTACTATTTTCTTCATATCTTAACTTATCAGCTTTATAATATATAAGCTTCTCGGATTTAACAAGCCTTAAAAGAGTAGATAACTGATCATTATCAACTTTTATATCATTAACCTTTGAATTTACATCTTTCTCAATTTCGAGTTCAGAATACCTATTAACTGGCTCTTGCGAGAATTTCATATTCAGGATTTTTAACCCTTCAGCTATGCGTTCCTCGATGACTTCATCTATTTGATCCTGCGATCTGCCAGATTTTTCTTGTTTTATTAACCATTCTCTATGCTCTTTGTTAGACTTAAGTTCCAATTTATTTAATCCTACACTCATTTTTTCACCTCTTTTTTTATCCCTCCTTAATTCCCTCTACTTTATTTAGCATCTCTCCATTCTTCATTCCCTTCTCAGTCAAACTAATTTTACTTTTATGCAGGGTTGTTATGTTTAATTTTAAGGGAATATCAAAGAATTTACTTTAAATTCTTCATACTCAGGTACATTCATCCAATGACTAACTTCTCCATTCTTATCTATATTCTGAATTATCTTGCTTCTCGCATACTGCATATCCAGTTTATAGTAGGAAATAAGTTCATTATATACTCCAACGCAAATAAGAAGATGATCAAACTTTTCTGTTATCTCATAATCTGAGGCAAATGGAACTGGTGCTAAATCAGTTAGTGCCTTGATCATTACATAGAAATCCTTCCCATTTTTTTGTATTTTTATGTGTCCAGATTTTGATGCTGATGTATCAATTTTAACTTGATAACCGTCCCTTGAAAGATCATATGCCGCTTTATAAAGACCAATAGCGTGTGTGATGAAATTATTTTTCCCTTTATTTGCTTCCATACAATAATATAGAACTTGTATTATTTAAACTTTTTTATTTTCTTGGTTATCTTCACTATTCAACCAAATTTTTAATTTCCCAAGCTTTTCCCCTATTTTTCCCTCACTACATTTAATATCGCTTTTGCTCACTACGGATTGATATAACTTGCCGCCAAAGAAGAATGCGTCTTTAAAGGAATTTTCGAGTAATTTAATCTCCCTTAAGTATCTTTTCCTGTACATTTTCGCATTTTCTGGTGTCATCTTTTGATTATATGTATCGATGATTTCATCCTGACTGATTAGTCCGTACTTTGCAGATAAAATTTTAACATCCACCCCATCTTTTGTTTTTAGATATTTCCTGACAACTCTAAATGCAGGACCATCATACAAATCTATAGCCTTTGCCCTATCAGCTTTTTTTCTATCAGAGCACGATAAGATCAATAACCTTTCCTTATTCACTAATGGAAATATTTGCGTCTCAATGTACTTTCTTGTCTGCTCAAACCTATTGCCCTTAGTGTGGCTTTCTTCCATATTATATCTGAATATCCATCCCTTGTAGTCAGAACCCCAGATTCCTAGCTCTTTGAACATGCCTATTCTTGATCTACTGAATGAACCTAATGGAAATAAATCATCCTTGGGAAATCTTTCCCTAATAATTGTCAGAGTCTCTTTTAATAAACCTTCCTTTTTGATTCTAACCATGCGTACGTGGTTTTCAATCTTATCAAGCAGCCCACCAATCGCAACCATTTCAAAACCAAGTTTCTTTTGCTGCGTATAATTTTCAAGATATTCCTCGGGAGTGCTTCCCTGTGCAACTCCCACCAGTTTAAAGTGTTCATTGTAATTAAGAGCGTGATATTTATCAATCGCCGTTTTAGCACTCTTTAGGGTTTTTTCTGGATCGCGATAATAATCTTTTATAATACCGTGGGTAACACCCATCTTTAAATATTCACCAAAAAGTAGCTCATAAGGAATATCTTTCCCCTGATATATTCCGGAATCCCCTATCTTCCATTTTGCTAGATTAAAGTCTTTAAATTTCCTTTTGAAATTATCAGTTGTAAATGCATGGGCAAGGATCCCGAATTCTCCTCTATGATTTATTAAACCAGACAGGATTTTAAGTGAAGCTGGTCTGTCTGCTACAAATATAGGAGTGAACGTCATCTGATGTATAGGACCACATACCCTTTAAATTTAACTATTTTCATACACTCTTTGAATGTCTTTAAACTCCTCCTTTTTCACTATTATGTATGATTCTCTCGTTTGCATCAACCGCCTTAGTCGGAATGGGAACACCTTTCAATCCAGTAGCGTCGTGACTTATTACTAGCCAGTTCCCCTTTCTAAATGTGAATGTGGGTGCTAATTGTTCTTCACTTATGCCAAACGCCTCAGCAACTCTCCTCCTATCATCAACCCTTGGAAGCTTGCTTATGAAATATGTGTGAAGATTCGACATTACTTCTGTGTCTAAGAGAGATGATCTCTGAGTTGCTATACCAATTCCGAGACCGAATTTTCTTCCTCTTCTTGCGAGGGTTACACAAAGCTCCCTAACTTCCATTGTCTCATCATCCAATCCACTTTGAGGTATAAATAAATCAGCTTCATCGAATGTGAATATGATAAATGGGGTTCTATTTGGAGCCTGCCTTCTCCTATCATAGATTTTATTTCCTAGGATAGCTACAAACCTCTTTAATTCTGAGTCTCTTCTTCCAGTAATAATTACAGTTTGACGTAAATTATTCTGACTAACTCTATCTATCAACTCGTTTATTTGAAGGATTCCACCCGACGGGATAGAGGATAGCCTTTGTGCCTCAATCCTTAGTTGGTGTATGGCTCTATTGATTATTCCCTCTGCATTTCTTCTTTTTGAATCTTGCAATCCGCTAAGATTTCCATTTTTATCAATTGGATCAATAAAATTTACTGCATTCAAAATTTCATTTGAATTAACATTCTGACCCCTATACTGATCAGTCCACTCTCTTAAGACAGCATTTATTGCCATTCGTACTTCTGGCCCTGTTCTTTCATCTATTTGTTCTTTAACCGTTTTGTTAATAAGTTCTGCTACGTCTTCAAACGGTAACATTATCCTGGTTCTCTGAATTATATTTCTTAATGCTTCATTTATTGCATTATTAAAATTACTATTGCTTTGTGACTCTTCGAATAATTTTGGTGAAAGTCTGAGCTGCTGTCTCATTATATTGATTACATTTTGATCAATTTCCTCTCGAGACTTTCCAAGGCTATTTGAAATACTTTCATGAAGTGAATCTGAACCTATGTGAATGTATGTAATTTCGTCTGAATGATCAATCGCTCTATCTATGAAAAGACCAAGATATTCATCGTTTGGGTCCATGATGATGAAATTAGAAAGTGGATCTTGGTTTTCAAAACATAATGAAGATACCAGTGAAGAAACGAGGTTAGACTTTCCTACTCCTGTGAATCCAAAAATGCCGAAATGTGTTGTGAGTAAACTCTCCTGATCTAATTTGATATTTAGTTCCTCAAATTTTTTATGACTAAGTGGTGAATCTGGTTGGCGATCTAATCCCTGATTTACAATTGCTTCAACCATTTTAATACTAAGAGGTCTTATTTGTGCTCCTATCATTGGAAGATTTCTTTCTTCCTGTAGTGAAGGAAGACTTTTATCATCTCTCGTGTCCAGTTCAAATTGGTATCCTGTGGATACAGCTTTGATTGCTATAGTCGTGGTGAGGTGAAGGGGTTTATCCTCCTGAGACTCCCAGTCTTCCTTGATGCTCCTCATCGATTCAAATTCATGTCCAGGGTATGGATTAGAACCCTGTGCAGCATAATGAACTGGGTATACTTGATTTAATGTTAATACTGAATAAATCTTATTCCCGTTGGAGTTGGGTGTGAAATTCTCAACTCCCACTAAGTCGCCAACTTGCAGTGAATCCAAACCAAGCCTAGTGTATTGACACATCAATTCATAGTCAAACCTTCCCTGGTCATCAGGGGTCATCTTAATAAGCGCTGATCTTGCTCCATGTAATCTTTCATCTTCAAACGGATTCATATTTATCTCTTCCCCTCCCTAACTTGTCTTACTGTTCTATGTATTGGGTTTGCCCTATCCAACCATTCAGATGATCTTAACATTGGTTCAACCATCCTCAATACAGATTTTGCGCCTCTGTCAGCGTGGTGTAGTGGATCAGGGTACCCTATTACTTCTGGAAACACATTCCTTGTTACAACTGATAAAAGGTACATCATTAATTCTTGTTCGTGATCTGTGTCTTTATTATCAAACTGAACGAAAGTTTCAATTGTTCCCAGCTCCCTATCGCCTTCTATTATTTTGACCCGGTTTTTAGGGGGCTTATCTGGATGCACTAATCTGTCAACAAAAATAACATGAGACATAACTGGCTCACCTGGGGGGTTTCTTTCGAAATAAAACTGCACAAGTGATTTCATGATTATATTTGGCTGTAGTAAAACGTTTCCTCTTACTCCTTGCAAAGTTGGCTTCTGGGAACCAATGTCCTTTTTCATACGTAATGTCATGAAAATGGCATCAAATTCTGTTGAACTCCAAGGATGTTTTAGACTATCATCAATAAATGGAATCCTTTCAAATGTCAGTCTGTCAGTAGAGGGAATCATCCTAGATTGGAAATT
>JAKBRR010000111.1 GCA_021845325.1 Thermoplasmata archaeon | reverse complement strand
TTCTTTGTCATCAGGTCTGGAATACAGATCAGGAGCTATTGCAGAATATCCTTCTCCTGAAAGTCTGCGGCAAACATTCTTCACAAATTCCGTCAAACCCCATATCTCAGATATTACTATTATCCTGGACGCTTTTTCATTTTTTGACGGGTTAGTTACGAAATAATCCAATGTACTTCCATCAAAAGTCTTGTATTTTCTAATCTCTTCACTAACGTTATCCATGATGACAATATTTAGCAATGGGTAAAAAGTTTTTCATGAATTTCCAAATGAAAATGTATTATTACCTCAATTGACATGGTATCCTGTTTAATATGGAATGCGAAATGTGCGGAAACAAGGCACAAAAATTGACTAAAATACGTATTGATGGTGCTATACTTTCTGTCTGCGATAGCTGTTCCAAATTCGGGACTCCAGTAACATCCATAAGGGCAACCGTTCAAAAGAAAACAGAATTTCAGGGGCAAGTTACACTACAGGTGAGGGAGAGACCGGTTATTGTGGGAAAGCCGAGATCGCAGCAAAAAATAAGAAGAGAGGGTCAAAGAGGGGATGAAGAGCTTGAGATAGTTCCAGATTTTCATTTAATCATAAGAGAGGCAAGGGAAAAATCGGCTATGACGCAGGAAGAACTCGCTTTAAAACTAATGGAAAAGAAACATGTCATAGCAAATATAGAACGTGGAGACTTAAAACCTGATATAAGAACTGCAAGGAAAATTGAAAAGCTGCTAAAAGTAACCCTATTAGAGGAATTTTGATCAGATGGTATAAATGGAAATTTCAGTCGGGCAAAAAATAGAATTAGAAATTGACAACGAGGATCTTAACTTCGGGTTTAAGAAATCAATCATAGTCACATGGTATCAAAAGGGTTTCCCAATATATGTGGAACTTTCAATGAATAAGAGTCTGTTTATTGCTCTGAAAAAGTACGCAAATGGCAATAAATCTCACAGTTCCATTGTCTCTGTTTATCGAAAGGGAAGAACTAAGTATATTGTTGAACCTGCCATTGTTGTTGTGAATTTTCAGGGAAATAAGAAATTAACAAGAGAAGACTAATTTTAACTTAAGCAACACTTCTTTTCATTTAATAGGATTTCAGGGATATCTATCAGAAGATATTGCCCTGAGATAAAACAGTTTACCTATGGGCTTTTGACACATCATAATCATAAAACCCTTTTCCGGACTTTCTCCCTATTCTTCCAGCATCCACCATTCTTCTCAATAACGGGGAAGGCCTGTACTTGGGGTCTCCATATTCTTTCTGAAGAATCTCCATCACATCGAGGCCAATATCCACTCCCACCATGTCAAGTAATTCCAGCGGACCCATTGGCATTCCTGCTCCAAGTTTCATGGCATTATCCAGATCTTCCCGATTCGCAACACCCTCATCAAAGGCAATGGCTGCTTCATTTAACATGGGTACAAGAATCCTGTTAACCAGAAATCCCGGAACCTCTTTAACCCTTATAGGTTTCATTTTGGTTCTGTGATTTACAAGCGAAGAATAGAATTCGAAAATTTTTCGTTCGGTATCATCTGAAGTTTGAATTGCTCTTACTATCTCTATGAGTGGCAAGGTATATGGTGGATTGAAGAAATGGGTCAGGATGACCCTTTCCGGGTTTTTAGTATATGATGCAAGCCGGGTGATGCTCAGAGAGGATGAGTTCGAGGAAATAATACAATCCGCACTGCAAACAGTGGACAATCTTTTGAACATTTCTATTTTCACATCTATCTTTTCAAAAACCGCCTCCACAACATGATCACAGTTTCCCAGTTCCGAGAAGTCAGTCGTGGGGTGAAGTCTTTTCATGGCATCTGCCATTACATTTTCGTTAAATCCTTCAGAAAGCTTTTTCTCAATTTCCTTCTTTTGTTCTGGAAGTAATTGAATTCCAAGTGATTCTATTCTGTTGATCTCTTTTGATGCTCTTGATCTCACATATTTTAAATTGGACGATAATATATTTTCAATATTTTTCAATCCTTTGTTTAATAATTCCTCATTCTGTTCTATTATTGTCACATCAATTTTGTTATACGCAAAAACTTCAGCAATTGATGAGCCCATGGTTCCCAGACCGACTACTCCAAGACGTTTAAACATATGTCACTATGTTGAAAAAACATAATAATTTTCCTAAATGAAGGTAGCATTTCGTATTTTATCACATTTCATAATATTTTTATCCACGTATTTGTTAATTATATGAGGTCAATAGTATGGGCAAATTTAAAAAAGACCTGAAAGAGCTAGAAGAAATCGGTGAGCCGGAAGAACTCGATAAAGTTGCATTTGGAGAAGAGGATAATAGAAAAAAATCAAGGAGTAACTCTGGTCCTGTCTCTAGGAAATAGAGTGACTTCTCTAATATTGTGAATATTAAGTGCTATCTGGGTAAGTCTTTCAAGTCCGAGTCCCCATCCAGCATGCGGTGGCATTCCGTATCTGAATGCGCTTACATAATATTCAAAATTTTCAGGGTTTAAACCTTTTTCCTTTAACCTTTTGATAAGAACATTTGGATCATGAACTCTCTGTGCCCCTGAGGTTATTTCAAGTTCCTTGTATTGAAGATCAAACGATTTCGTGAATCTTGGATCATCCTCTCTCTGCATGGTGTAAAATGGCCTTACCTGTTCAGGCCATCCTGTGATAAAATAAAATCCATCCATTTTTGAGCCAATTATCTTCAGTTGTTCAGATGAGAAATCATCACCAAAATTAAATTCCACATTATTCTCTTCCAGAATCTTAATTCCTTCTGTGTATTCCATTCTCGGGAATGGTTTCTTCGGAACTATGATCTTATAACCGAGAGCTTCAAGTTCTTTTCCCATTTTGTCCATTAGCTCAGTTATTCCCTGATAAACGCATAATTCAAGCATCTGCATTGCGTCGTCGTCGTTTGAGAATGCCATTTCAATATCTATGCTCGTAAATTCGTTGAGATGCCTGTTGGTATTGTGTTCTTCAGCACGAAATGCGGGACCAACTTCAAAAACTTTTGGGATTCCGGCGGAAATGAGCATTTCTTTGTAAAGTTGTGGGCTCTGATTTAAAAACGCATCCTTTTCATGATATTTAACCCTGAATACCTCAGCGCCACCTTCAGTTGCAGAGGATACAATTTTAGGGGTTTGAACTTCCGTAAATCCTTCATCTGTCATCAGTTTTCTTATACCCCATAAAATTGATGATTTAGCCATAAAAATAATATTGTTTTTTGGTTTTCTCAAATCCAGTATTCTGTTGTTGAACCTTGTTTCGAAATCAGCTTCAACGGGATCAGTTATACCCAACGGCAGAGGCGTTGCAGACGGATTTAGTAATATAATATCTGAACAGCTGATTTCCGGAGCAGATTTGCTTATACCATCTTTTTTAAAGGTTCCAGTTATTTTTATGACACTTTCCCTTGTTAAAACTGATGCTTTTTGAATCAGATCGGGGTTACCCTTTATGGTGACCTGGCATACTCCTGTTGAATCTCTCAGAATGATGAAAGTGACACTTTTCAAAATCTTAATTTCCTGTGCCCATCCAGAAATAGTAACATCTTCTCCGCCCTTTAAAGTTCCAAGATCAGCAATTGAAATTCTGCTCATTCGTGGTAATATTGTTCATACTAAAAAGGGTTTCAATAATAAAAGGGTAATTTTGGGATACGCTGTTAAATCTCATTATGCAAAATTATAAAATCCAGGGTAAACATTAATGACATATGTTATCAAGGAAAGTCATGGGAATTGCACTAATTTTTGTTTCCATAACAATCATTTCCTTTTCTGGCGTTTCTAATGCCCAATCTACACAGCATGTACTCATTATAAATCTCAATGAAGAAATAGATCCTGGATCAGCTACAATGATCTCGGATGCTTTGAGTAACATTAATCCGACGAACACCAAGGCCGTTATTATCAATATGAACACCCCGGGTGGGTTGTTAGGGTGTATGCTTCAAATTGTAAGTTCAATCAATGCAACCCAACAGGCTGGAATTCCAGTCTATACATATATTGGAGCAGACTCAATAGGGGCTTCAGCAGGCTCATATATTGCAATGGCTACGACACAAATCTGGATGGGAAATGGATCTGAAATAGGGCCTTCCACACCCATAGTGGTTGGTGGATCAAGTTTACAGGAAAACCACACGGAAGCAGCCATGGAAGCATTGATGACAGGTTTGGCAGAAGCTCATGGAAGAAATGTTACTGCTGCCGCAATTATGGTTTATGATGATCAGGCTTACAACACCCAGCAGGCTTACGATATAGGTTTAATAAACGGAATATCCCCGAACCTGTCAGCTTTCATGAATAAAATGGGTCTTTCGGGATATCCAACTGGAACCGTCAATGAAAATCTCTATGAACAGTTTTTAAGCTTCATGAGTAATTCTATTGTAGATGGATTGTTCATCACTTTCGGTTCTCTTGCAATACTCCTTGATATATACCACAGAACGGTAATTATGACAGCTCTTGGGGTTATTTTAATCGGATTGGGACTGTTTGGCGCACAACTGATAGGTTCATCTGTAGTTGGTATTGTATTTCTCCTTCTCGGTTCCGCTCTAATGTTTTTGGAAATCAAGACTCAGCACGGTATAGCCTTGCTTGGAGGAATTGCAATAGATATGGTTGGCACAATTTTAATTGCAGCCCCATACATTTCAGCTAACAGCTCAGCTTATCCATCTAACCCCATAGGCACTACAGACTATGTGATCATTGGAATAGTGCTTTTCCTTGGGGTTGTCCTTGCTTACTATCTTCATAAACTCGGGTCTTCACTCAAGAGGAAACCTGAAACGGGCTGGGAATCCTTAGTTTCCAGCAAGGGTACTGCAGTGACCACTCTAAATCCAGCAGGGTGGGTAAGCATTGACGGGCAAAGATGGAAAGCTATCTCAGAAAAAGGCGTTGAAATAAAGAATGGTTCCAGCATTACGGTCATAGGCATATCGGGATTAGTTCTAACGGTTAAGGAGGACAAGGGGGATGGGATTAAACAGGGCCAATGAGTATATTCTGGGCTTTGACATAGGAGGAACCAAGATTTCAGGTATTCTGTCAGATAGTAATGGAAATATTTTAAGTTCGTCCAGAAGGATGACCGTTAAACATATGGGGAAAGACAGGGTTCTAAAGGATATTGAGGAAATTGGCAATTCCATGATGAAGGAAACAGGAATTTCCCCTCAGAAGGTTTCAATAGTTTTTGCAGGTCTCGTCGATTCGGACATGGGAAGAATAATCTCCTCTCCAAATCTTTTTGGATTATCAGATTTCAACATCGTTAAAGACGTGAAGAAAATATTCTCTCTTGAAACTCTTTTAGAAAATGATGCAACAGCAGCGGCCATTTCTGAAAAGGTTTTTGGAAAGGGAAAAAACATGGATAATTTTATCTATATTTCTCTGAGTACTGGAATTGGCGGTGGTATTTTTGCCAACGGTAAGCTTGTAAGGGGAAATAAAGGCCTCGCCGGGGAGATTGGACACTGTATAATACTCCCTGATGGTCCTGTATGCGGGTGCGGGAGGAGAGGATGCATAGAGGCGCTTGCAGGTGGTAAAGCCATAGCAAGAAAAATAATGGAAAACAGAACAATGTTGCACGAATCAAAATTCTTTTCATCCATACCGGCAGGCAAAATTACAGCTAAACATATGTTTGAAGGGGTAAAAAAAGGGGACATGTATGCCCAGCTAATACTGGAAGAGACTTTATTTTATCTTTCCACGGCTATTTCCAATCTTATCTGCTCCTTTGACCCGGAAGCAATAATAATAGGAGGAGGAATGAGCCTTGCAGGAAATTTACTTCTTTCTCCACTCAAACAGTCAATAGATGAAAATCTGAAAGGAATGTATAGAGATGTAAAAATAATCAGGTCTGATCCGGAAACAGGAAAACTTGCTCCTGTGGCCGTTTCAATTTATGATGAAAACCTCTAGTCAACGAAATATCAACCGTCCAGCCTAAGGCACAAAATGAAATTTATGAATTAAATCCATTAATATTTGAAGCCTCCGGCTTCTATTTCATGCATTCTCTCGTGCTCTTCTATTTCCATCAGCTCGGTAGAGTGGAAATTGTGCTTATCGCAGTGATGGATTATTACCCCCTTTTGTGGGTGCATTTCTCTTCTCCAGAAAGACATAAAATTATAAATTAATAACAGTTAATAAATTTTATTATTTTCCATTCGGTCCAAATTATAACCTCTAATTTATTTACATTCAG